>CAYMHW010000005.1:0-50830 GCA_964390365.1 uncultured Comamonadaceae bacterium
TCGGCGGCGTCGATGAGGATTTGGTCCGAGGGCAACTTGATTTCCAAGCGATTCGACGGCTCATTCACCACCAATTCCTGGGTCATGTAGCCGATGAAGCTGACCTGCAACGTCGTGGGCAACGAGGGCACCTGAATGAGGAACTGGCCATCGAAATCCGTGGTCACCCCGGTCGTTGTCCCCTTCACCACCACGTTCGCGGAAAACACCGGATCGCCGAGGTCCGCATCCAACACGCGTCCGCGCAACGTCACTTGGGCCGAGGCGCTCCAAGCGAGCACCAGGCCGAGGGCCAACAGTAGAGTTCTCATGCAAATGGGGGTTGATTCCAACGCCCAAATAACACGAAAAATGAGCAAACGCAGGCGGATTCGCCCTTGTATTTTTTACACGGCCGCGTGGAGGGTGATGCGGATTTGGCCCGCCAACTCGACCACGTCACCGGCGCGCAACTTGCGGCGCTTGCGGTCCTCGGGCTCGCCGTTGACCGTCACGAGCCCTTCCTCCACGGCCTGCTTCGCCTCGCCTCCAGTGGCGGCGTTCCCCGTGGCTTTGAGCAGCTGCAGCAAGTCGATGTACTCGGTGCGCAATTCGAAGTGCTCCTCTTGCATCACAGGGCAGGGAATCGCTGGGGTTCCGCTTCGTGCAGCAGGTTCCAGGCGGTTTCGTAAATGTCCTCGACGCTGGGCTTGCTGAAGTAGTCGCCGTCTGAGCCGTAGGGCGGCAGGTGGGGCTGCGCGCTGAGCACGGTGGGTTCGCTGTCCAAATGCTTGAATGCCCCTTGCTTCATGATGCCGTCCAAAATGAAGGCGGAAGCCCCGCCGGGCACGTCCTCGTCGACGATGAGCAGGCGGTTCGTCTTGGCGAGGCTGCTCAGGCAGGTGGCGTTGAGGTCGAACGGGAGGAGCGTTTGGAGGTCGATGAGCTCGACTTCGGCGCCGTGCTCGGCGAGCCGCTCCGCCGCGCGGGCCGCGAGGTTGAAGGTCGAGCCGTAGCTGACCAGCGTGAGGTCCTTTCCGGTGCGGACGACCTCGGGGATGCCGAGGGCGACGCGGTAGTCGCCGGGGTTCGCGGGCATGCGCTCTTTGCTGCGGTAGCCGTTGAGGCACTCGATGACGAGGGCGGGTTCTTCGGCTTCGAGGAGCGTGTTGTACATCCCGGCCGCTTGGGTCATGTTGCGGGGGACGCAAATGTGCATGCCGCGGAGCGAGCCGAGCAGCGCACCCATCGGGGAGCCGCTGTGCCAAATGCCTTCGAGCCGGTGGCCGCGGGTGCGGATGATGACGGGCGCTTTTTGGCCGCCGGCGCTGCGGTAGCGGACGGTGGCTGCGTCGTCCCGGAGGATTTGGAGCGCGTAGTAGATGTAGTCGAGGTACTGGATTTCCGCGATGGGTCGGAAGCCGCGCATGGCCAAACCGATGCCCTGCCCAGCAATCGTGCACTCCCGGATTCCGGTGTCGGTGACGCGGTCTTCGCCGAAGCGGGCCTGCATGCCCTCCATGACCTGGTTGACCCCGCCGATTCCGCCCGTATCCTCCCCGAAGGTCAGGACCTCGGGCCGCCGTTCAAAGACCACCTCGAAGTTCCGCTGCAGGACCTGCCGGCCGTCCACGAGGGGCGCATCGTCGTCGTACTGGGCCGCCACCGGCGCCACCTCGAGCGCGCTGTCGTACCCGGTGCTGTAGAGCTCCGAGCTGTACCGCTCCCGGTTCACCGCCGTTTCGCGCTTCACCCACGCCGCCAAAGCCGCGCGCGCCGGCGAGTGCGTCCCCGCCGTCTGCGCGAGGGCCTGCCGGGCCGCGGCGTGCAGTTGGGCGCGAATGGGCGCCGGATCGGCCGCCAAATCGGTCGCGGCGTCGGGGCCGAGCAGGGCTTGGATTTGGCCTACCACCTCGTCGCGCTCCGCCAAAATCGGCGCCTGAAACGCCGCCCACGCCTCCTTCTGCTCCGCGCGAACCGCCTGCTTCGCGTCCTTCGCAATCTCCTCCAACTCCGCCTCCGTCGCCGCTCCCTCCAACGCGATGAACCGCCCAAACTGCCGAATGCAATCGTACTCCTTCGCCCACGCCATCCGCTCGGCCGATTTGTACCGCTCGTGCGAACCCGAGGTGCTGTGGCCCTGCGGCTGCGTCATGTCTTCCACGTGCACCAGCACGGGCACCTGCTCCTCCCGACACCGAGCGGCCGCCTCCTCGTACGTCGCCACCAAGGCCGGGTAATCCCACCCCTTCACACGGTAGATGTACATGCCGTTCGTCCCGTCGCTGATCTCCATCCCACTGAGCGCGTCGGAAATGGACGATTTCGTCGTTTGGTACGACTTCGGGACGCTGATGCCGTAGCCGTCATCCCAAACGTTCATGAGCAACGGAACGCCCAGCACACACGCAGCGTTCATCGTTTCCCAAAACGGCCCTTCCGAAGTCGAAGCGTCGCCGATGGTGCCCACCGCGATTTCTCTTCCACCCCGCGTGAAGCCCGGCCTTGCTGCCTCGGGGAGGCGCTTGTACAGTTTCGACGCCTGTGCGAGGCCGAGCAGTCGGGGCATTTGTCCCGCCGTGGGGCTGATGTCGGCGGAGACGTTGACCTGTTGGGTTTGGTCGAGCCAGCGACCCGCGTCGTCGAGGAAGCGGGTGGCGAAGTGGCCGCCCATTTGGCGTCCGCGGCTCGAAGGTTCGTTCGCGCGGTCCGTGTCCGCGTAAAGCGCCGCGAAGTACTCCTTGACGCTGATGAGGTCGAGCGCCATCAGCAGGGTTTGGTCGCGGTAGTAGCCGGAACGCCAGTCGCCGGGCTCCATGACCTTCGCGAGGGCGATTTGCGCGAGTTCCTTGCCGTCGCCGAAGATGCCAAATTTCGCCTTGCCCGTGAGCACCTCTTTCCGTCCGAGCAGCGAGGTTTCTCGGCTGATGCAGGCCAAACGGTAATCCGCCAGCAACAACTCGCGGAAGTCCTGTTCCCGAAGTTCCGGGCGGGGAGAAACGGCTTCTTTCATGACGCGAATTTAAGGCGATTTCCCCCCTCGAAACGGGGTGCCCGTCAACCGCGTGCAGCGAGGGCAACGGCGAGCCCTCCTGCGAGGCGGGCATTGTTCCGTGCGAGCGCAACGTTGGCGTCGAGGCTCGCGCCATCGGTCCGCCGGACGATTTCAGCCAGCAGGAACGGCGTGAGGTCGCGCCCGCCAATCCCGGCCGCCTCCGCGGCCTGCAGCGCGGCTTGCGTGGCGGCCTCGACCGGTGCGGCTGCGGCCGCAGCATCCGTCGGAATGGGGTTCGCGATGAGCGCGCCGGTGTCGAGTCCCAGCTCCCACTGGGCCGCGAGGCGCGCCGCGAGGTCGTCGAGCGCGTCGGCCCGGTGCACGAGCCGCAGCCCGCTCGACGGCGTGAAGAAGGCCGGAAATTCGTCGGTGCGCCAACCGATGACGGGGACGCCGAGGGTTTCCAGCGCTTCGAGGGTGCGTGGAAGGTCGAGGATGGACTTGGCGCCCGCGGAAACGACCGCAACGGGGCTCACGGCCAGCTCTTGGAGGTCGGCGGACACGTCGCCGGTGAGTTCGACGCCGCGGTGCACCCCGCCGATGCCGCCGGTGGCGAAGACGCGGATGCCGGCAAGGCGGGCGCCGATGAGGGTGCCGCTGACGGTGGTCGCGCCGAGGCCGTTGCCTGCAAGGGCGGTACCGAGGTCGCGGCGGGAGACCTTCGCCACGCCGGGTTCGGTGGCAAGGCGCTCGAGGAGGGTGGCGTCGCAGCCGATTTGGAGGCGGCCGTCGGCCACGGCGATGACGGCGGGGACGGCGCCGGCGGCGCGCACGTCGTCCTCGAGGGCGCGGGCCGTTTCGAGGTTGCGCGGATGCGGCATGCCGTGCGCGATGATCGTGCTCTCGAGGGCCACGACCGGGCGGCCCGTGCTCAGTGCGTCGCGGACTTCTTCGTGCAGTTGGAGGCGGTTCATGGGCGGAGGGGGTCGGACTGGATGGCGTTCCAGATTTGGTCTTTCAAGGCATCCAACCCTTGCTGGGCCACGCTTGAGAAGAAAATCGGGTTGAGGCCTTCCAGCTCCTCGGCCACCGCCGCGCGCAACTCGTCGTCGAGCAAATCGCCCTTCGACACCGCGAGGATGCGCTGCTTGTCCAACAACTCGGGATTGTACTTCTCCAGCTCGTGCAGGAGCGTCTCGTAATCGGCGCGGATGTCCATGCTGTCGGCCGGCACAAGGAACAGCAACACGGGGTTGCGCTCGATGTGGCGGAGGAACCGGAGGCCGAGCCCCTTCCCTTCCGCGGCGCCTTCGATGATGCCGGGAATGTCGGCTACCACGAAGGAGCGGCTGTCGCGGTAAGAGACCATGCCGAGGTTCGGGCGCAAGGTGGTGAACGGGTAGTCCGCAATTTCAGGTTTCGCGGCGGAAATCACGCTGAGCAGGGTGGACTTGCCCGCGTTGGGGAAGCCGACGAGGCCCACGTCCGCGAGCAGCTTGAGTTCGAGGATTTTCCATTCTTCGAGCCCTTCTTCGCCGGGTTGCGCGTAGCGCGGGGTTTGGTGCGTGGAACTCTTGAAGTGGTCATTGCCCAAACCGCCTCGCCCGCCTTTCGTCAAGATGACCTCCTGCCCATCCTCGGTGATCTCCACCTGGACTTCGCCGGTTTCGGCGTCCTTGACGACCGTGCCGAGCGGCACATCGATGATGACGTCCGCGCCGTCGGCGCCGTGCTTGTGGTTTCCGGTGCCGCATTCACCGGGCTTGGCGATGACGTGGCGCTGGTATTTGAGGTGCAGGAGCGTCCAGTGGTTGCGGCTTCCGCGCGCGATGACGTGGCCACCGCGGCCGCCATCGCCCCCATCCGGACCGCCCTTTGCCGTCGTGCGGTTCCGCATGAAGTGTGCGGATCCCGCACCTCCGTGGCCGGAACGACAACAAATCTTTACGTAGTCGACGAAGTTCTCGCTGGCCATGTGCGCGCTTAAAGGGAGTCGATCGCCGAACGCAACCGCTCGGTGATGTCGTCGAGGGAGCCCACCCCGTTGATGGCGTGGAGCTTGCCTTGACCGGCGTAGTGCTCGGCCACGGGGGCGGTTTCCGCGTGGTAAACGTCGATGCGCTTTTGGACCACGGCGGGATCGGCGTCGTCCGGACGGCCACTGGTTTCCGCCCGTTTCGTCAAGCGCGCCTTCAACTCGTCCTCCGGCACTTCGAGGGACAGCATGCCGGAAATCGGCGTGCCGCGGCCTTCGAGGAAGGTGTCGAGCGCGGCCGCTTGGGCCGTGGTGCGCGGGAAGCCGTCGAAGATGAAGCCCTTCGCGTCCGGATGCTTGTTCACCTCCGCTTCGAGCATGTTGATGGTCACGTCGTCCGGGACGAGTTGGCCTTGATTCATGTAGGATTGAGCGAGTTGGCCCAAATCGGTTTGGCCCTTGATGTTCGCCCGGAAAATGTCCCCCGTGCTCAGGTGCACCAGCGCATACGCCTCCACCAAAAACGCGCTCTGCGTGCCTTTCCCAGCCCCTGGAGGCCCAAACAATACCAAATTCAGCATCCTTCGAAAATTGTGCGCCCGCGGCGCGATTCACCCACAAAGGTCGGCAAATGTACGGACTCCCAAAGTGACCCACGCCGCTCCCCTCGCTTGCTGTAACTTTGCGGCGAAATTCCTCACCGATGAAATACGACGTTGTTGTTCTCGGCAGCGGGCCCGGCGGTTACGTGACCGCGATCCGCGCCAGCCAATTGGGACTGAAAACTGCAGTCATCGAGCGCGAAGCCCTCGGCGGCATTTGCCTCAACTGGGGTTGCATCCCCACGAAAGCGCTGCTCAAGAGCGCAAACGTGTTCGACTACATCAACCACGCGTCCGACTACGGCATCAACGTGGCCGCACCGGAAGCCGACTTCGGCGGCATGGTGAAGCGCAGCCGCGGCGTGGCTGAGGGCATGTCGCAAGGTGTCCAGTTCCTGATGAAGAAGAACAAAATCGACGTCATCATGGGCAACGGCACCCTGAAGCCCGGCAAGCAAGTCCACGTGGTGGCGGCCGACGGTTCCGAACAAACCGTTTCCGCCGATCACATCATCATCGCCACGGGCGCCCGCTCGCGCCACCTGCCGAGCATGCCCCAAGACGGCAAGCGCATCATCGGCTACCGGGAGGCCATGACTTTGGCGGAGCAGCCGAAGCGCATGGTGGTCGTCGGAAGCGGCGCCATCGGCGTGGAGTTCGCCTACTTCTACAACGCCATCGGCACGGAGGTCACGGTCGTGGAGTACATGGACCGCATCACCCCCGTGGAGGACGCAGAAGTGAGCAAGCAGCTCGAGCGCTCGCTCAAGAAGCAAGGCATCGCGATCATGACTTCGGCGGAAGTGACCGGCGTGGACACGTCAGGCGCGGAGAACGTGGTGACCGTGAAGACGAAGAAAGGAGAAAGCCAAATCGCATGCGACGTCGTCCTCAGCGCGGCCGGCGTGGTGGCGAACATCGAAGGCATCGGCCTCGAAGACGTGGGCATCGTGACGGACAAGGGCAAGATCATCGTGGACGATTATTACGCGACGAACATTCCCGGCTACTACGCGATCGGGGATTGCGTGCCGGGACCGGCTTTGGCCCACGTGGCTTCCGCTGAAGGCATCACCTGCGTGGAGAAAATCGCGGGCCACCACCCGGAGCCCATCGACTACGGCAACATCCCCGGCTGCACCTACTGCTTCCCTGAAGTGGCGAGCGTGGGCATGACGGAAGAAGCCGCGAAAGCCGCGGGCCACGAAATCAAGGTCGGCAAGTTCCCGTTCAGCGCCTCCGGCAAGGCGAGTGCGGCGGGCCACAAGGACGGCTTCGTCAAGCTCATCTTCGACGCGAAGTACGGCGAGTTGCTCGGCGGCCACATGATCGGGGCGAACGTCACCGAAATGATTGCGGAACTCGTGGCCGTTCGGAAACTCGAAACCACGGGACACGAGCTCATCAAGACCGTCCACCCGCACCCGACGCTGAGCGAGGCGGTGATGGAAGCGGCGGCCGCAGCGTACGACGAGGTCATCCACCTCTGACCCTTCGATTGAAAAAGCGCCCCGTTGAGTCGTTCGACTTGGCGGGGCGCTTTCTTTTGCCCAACTTTACCACCTGATGATGAAGAACTTCGCCTCCCTTGCGGTTGCTGCCCTGTTGGCGGGAACGGCGACCGCCCAATACCTTGAAATCGGCAACCGCTCCTTGAGCGAAGTGGAAAGCCTCGCTGCCGCCTATGGTCTGCCCTCGGCGCTGTTCAACCCGGTTTCCGGGGTGCAGGCGTACCGGCTCACTTACCCCATGCCCTTCGGCGACGATACGATTTCCGTAAGCGGGGCCGTGTTCGTTCCGACGGATCTCGCCGCCAACTGTGCGAATCCCGTGCACCTCTACGCGCACGGAACCGTCTTCGAACGCGAGAACACCCCGTCGTTTTTGAATTACGAAGGCGAACTCGGGTTCCTGATGGCGGGGTTGGGCTTCACGGTGCTCATGCCGGATTACGTGGGGTTGGGGACGGATGACCAGCACCTGCATCCTTACGTGCACGCGGCGAGCGAAGCGGATGCCGGCGTGTTCATGTTGGACGCGTTGTTCGATGAATCGGGCATGAGCGTGGGGCAGCATGATGCAAGCCAAATCTTCCTCTCCGGCTACTCACAAGGCGGTCATGCCGCCGCCGCAATCCACCGCAAACTCGAAGCCGAACGCCCGCAGTACACGGTTGTCGCGGCCGCGCCCGGATCCGGTCCGTACGACATCTCGGGGACGCAATTCCCCTGGACGTTTGCGGACGTGAGTTATTCGAACCCGGCGTATTTGGCCTACGTGGCGCTCGCCTGGCAAAGCGTCTACGGCAACCTCTACACGGACCTGAGCGAGTACTTCCTCGAGCCTTACGCGAGCGAACTGCCCGGGCTGTTTGATGGCATGACTTCGGGCACGGAAATCAACGCGGCCCTTCCCGTCCTGACCGACGACTTCGCGCAGCCGAATTTATTGAGCACGCTGCTCGAACCGGGCAATCCGTTCTTGGTGGCAGCGGAGGACAACAACGTTCATGACTGGGCGCCTCAGGCCGCGACGCGCTTGTACTACTGCACGGAAGACGAACAGGTCTACTACGAAAACGCCTTGGTCGCGGAGGCGGCCATGCAAGCGGCGGGAGCCCCTGACGTCACGGCCATCAACCTTGGAGCCTACGACCACAGCGGATGTGCGGGGCAGGCCATTTTCGGGGCTGCGCTTTGGTTCAGCCAGCTGGCGACGGTTTGCGAACTCTGGAGCGTGGCCGATGCCGAGGCGGCGGACGGTCAATTCGCCCCCAACCCGGCGGCGGATGCGGTGCAGTGGACGCGCTTGGGCCCCGCCGATGCGTGGCAGGCCTTCGGTCCCAGCGGCCGCATGGTGGCAGAAGGCCAAGGCCCGATCATCGAGGTGACGGCTTGGCCCGCGGGGGTGTACGTGGTGCGTTCAGGGGAAGCAGCGCAGCGGTTGGTGGTCCGCCACTGATCACGGCCGCACGGTCACGTGCATGCAGGTTCCTTCGGGGATGACGAGGATTTCTCCGCGGCGTTGGAAGTCCAACAGCACCTTCTGAATCGCCCGGGTCGCGTCGGAACACGAAACCTCATTCGATGGACGGTCCGTGAACGCAATGTCGAACGACGCGCCATAACTGTGGGTCGATTGTTCTTCGATGGCGTTGTAGTTGCGCCGGCCGAGGGCCTTTTGTTGGGCGGCGGTGCGCGTCATCGACGAAATGCGAATCAGCGCTCCCTCGCTCGGGGTTCCGACGAGCTCGTCGGCGAAGGCGTTGCCCATGGCATGGAGGACCTTGCGCGCCTCAGGAAGCAGCGCTTTGTGGCTGTGCGATAGGGGGGCGATGTGGTAGCCTCGACCGTCCTCCACGGGGACGAGTTTGCCGGCTTTGCTACCCCAATCGAGCCCGGATTTGTCCTTCACGAAGAAGGAGTTGGGCAAACTGCGAGCGGCCACGCGATGGGCCGTGTAGGGATTGCGGGGAATGTTCAGGGCCGATTTGTTGCAGGAACAGGGCTTGATGTTCGCGGGGGGCTTGGGAGCTGGATCAGGCTCCGGTTCTTGCAAACGCTGTTCACGGGGCAACGCCCCCGCGGGCTCCACCTGCGGAGTGGCGTCCGGATGGCTGAGCACCGTCGTGGCGCCCTCTTCGCTCGGAGGGGCGTCAGGACTGACCCAAGCGACCAAGCCGATGACCATCAAACTGAACGTTCCGGTAACGAGACCGATGCGGTCCCAACGGTACCGCTTCCAGATGCTGCGTGCCATAGCGCCCAAGTTCGCGCCGATTCGCGGCTCCCTCGAAAGCGGTCGGCACGAGTTGTTCACGCGAGCCGGTGAATCAGCGGACGTAAAGCCGCACCTCGAACGGCGCCAAGTTCGCGCTTTCCGGCATGCTGCCTTCGGAGAACACCTCCGTCCAATCGCTCGCCACCCACGGGCCAAAATCGAAGCTCTGGCCGAAGTTGCGGACGTTCGCCACCAAGAAGGCTTGCGCGACGCCGGCAGCGTTCACGCGCTCTGCCACGAACACGTCATCGGCCGGGTGGAAACTGACCTCGGTGCCGACGAACGCCGAATGGGTGGACCGCGCCGTGAGCAGGGACGTGTACCAGCCGCGCAGCTCCGGATGCGTGGACCAGTCGATGGGCACGTCTTCGAAGAGGTTCAGCATTTGGTCACTCCCCACTTCCTGGCCGTTGTAGACCAAAGGCACCCCGGGCAAAAACGCCGTGATCGCCTGCGCACACTGCATCGCCGCCACCCCACCGTACATGCTCGGCGCCGGCGCATTCCAAGACGTCTCATCGTGGTTCGTCACGAAGCGCAACTTCCGATGTTCATCGGGAATCGCCCCCACTTCCGCGAGGTACGACGTATAGATCGACTCGGGCAATTCGCCCCCGGCGACCACGCCTTCCACCGCCCCAAATCCCTGCCAACTGTACGACAACTCAAAGCCCGCATCGTGCAACGACGGCGCCTCCGCCTCCGCCAACCAAAGCAACGGCGCATCCGGCCGCGCCGCATTCAACTCTGCGATGACCGGCGCCCAAAAATCCGTCGGCACCCCCACCGCATAATCGCAGCGGAATCCGTCCACCCCCACGTCCTCGGACCAAAACCGCAGCGCGTCCTTCATCGCCTCCCGCATCGCGGCCGATCCGTAATTCAAATCCGCCACATCCGACCAATTCGTTCCCGGCGGAATGACGATGTTCCCCGATCCGTCCTGCGTGTACCAGTCCGGATGATCCGCAATCCAAGGATGATCCCAGCCCGTGTGGTTCGCCACCCAGTCGATGATGCACAGCATGCCCGCCTCGTGCAATTCGTCCACGAGCGCCCGCATCACATCGAGGTCGCCGAGGTCCGGGTGCACCGCCTTGAAATCCGCCACCGCGTAGGGCGAACCGTACGTCCCGTTCATGTTCACTTGGCTGATGGGGTGCACCGGCATGAGCCAAACGCAATTCACCCCCAACGCCTTCAACTCCGGAATCCGCGTCCGCACCGCATTCAAATGCCCAGATCCCGAAAACTGCCGCGGAAACACTTCGTAAACCGTGAGCTGGTCGAGCGTCCACTCCGGCGCGGCAGGCCGGGGTTCAGGCTGCGGTTCCGGATCCGGATCCTTGCATCCTGCCCAAAAAATCGCCACAAACCCCACCCACAATGCAACATTTTTCATGCTGCGAAGGTAAAAGCATTCACAACAGTTGAAGCCATGATTGGAATCGGAGCAAAAGTCCAGCACCCCTCGAACGGAGAAGGGGTCATTTTTGGCCAAGAAGGTGATTTTTGGCGCGTCTACTTCAAAGACCACGGCGAGAAGGAAATCGCCAAATCGTACGGCCAATTCGACGTCATCGAAGCGAGCACCTTCGACAGCCCGCAGCCCGACGTCAGCGACATCATCACGGCCGTCGAGCACGTTTTCGCCGAATACATCGACGAACTGAAAAGCGACGACGCGATCGAACTCGTTTCCTTGGCCGACAAGTGGGACGGCGGCATGCTCATCCTGCAGCCGGAAGACGCGGGGCTCAAGGGAAAGGAAGTGCCCATCGACCAGTTTTTCCATAAAATCGTCATGACGCGCGACCGCCTGCGGGTGCTCGAGGCGAAGCTGAATGCGCACGACAAGCTGAGCGACAGCGACAAGGTCGAACTCCAGCAATACATCACGCGGATCTACGGCAGCCTCACGACGTTCAACGTGCTGTTCAAGTACAAGGAGGACTGGTTCGTGGGGGAGAAAAAGGGCTGACGGGCCGCGCGGAGTTGCGGACGAGCGGGCAATCGTGCTATCATTGGGGCATGATTGCCCGCTTTTTTTGGGAGGCGCTGAGCCGGGTGAATCGGGCGTTGCCGCGGTATGCGCAGCATCCGGATTTGGCTCGGATGGGGCGCTTGGGCCAAATCCTGACCGCCTGGCGCATCTTCGTCACCTACCGCACGCTCGACGCGCGCAACCGCCCGCCGAGCCGCCTCGGCCAGCTCCTCGGCCCCGGCATCCTCTTCGCCTCTACGGCCATCGGCGTGAGCCACCTGGTGCAATCGACGCGCGCGGGTGCCCTCGCCGGTTGGGGCCTCGTCGGTGCCGTCATCGCGGCGAACGTGGCGAAGTACCCGTTCTTCGAGTTCGGCAGCCGCTATGCGAACGCGACCGGCCAGCACCTCATCGCCGGCTACCGCTCCCTGGGCAAGGGCGCGGCCTGGGCCTACTTCCTGCTCACCGTCGCCACCTCCTTCTTCGTGCTCGGTGCCATCGGCATCGTGACGGCTTCGTTCCTGGACCACCTCCTCGGGGCAAGCGCGGCCTCCGGCGGCAACGCCACGCCCGCCGTCGCCATCGGCCTGTTCGCCGCCTCGACGATCCTGCTCGCTTGGGGCAAGTTCCGCGCGCTCGATGGCGTCATCAAGGTCGTGGCGAGCGTGCTCGTCATCAGCACCGTGGTGGCCTTCGGACTCGCGTGGTCCCACACGCCGCTCTCCGCCGTTCCGCCGCCACCGGCGGATTTCGATCCGTGGTCGGGCGCGGGCTTGGCCTTCCTCATCGCGCTCATGGGGTGGATGCCGACCGCCGTGGACTTGAGCGCGTGGAACAGCTTGTGGACGCTTGAGCGCATGCGCCAAACCCAATACCACCCGCCCCTCCGCGACACCCTGCGCGAGTTCAACCTCGGCTACGCCGTCAGCGCGGTGCTCGCGCTGCTGTTCCTCGGCCTCGGTGCGCTTTTGCTCTACACGGAGGGGCGCGATTTCCCCGAGGGCACGGCCGCCTTCGCCGCGGGATTCGTGGACGTCTACACGGATGTGCTCGGCGGGTGGAGCTGGTGGCCGGTCGCGGCAGCGGCCTTCACCGCCATGTTGGGGACGATCGTAGCGTGCCTCGACGGGTACGCGCGGTCCCTTTCCGCCTCCTGGGCTTCGGTGCGAAACGCCGCCGAAAACGAACGGCATGAAACCGTGGCACTCGCCGTGCTCGCGGCAGGCGCCCTCGTGCTCATCCTCGCGTTCCCATCAAACATCACCGTGCTCGTGGACGCAGCGACCACCTTGAGTTTCCTCGTGGCGCCCGCCATCGGAGTGGCGAACTTGGTGCTCGTGACGCGGCACGTGAAGGAGGCCGCCCGACCGCCGAAGTGGCTTCAGGCGTGGGCGTGGGCCGGATTGGCCTTCCTCCTGGGCTTTGCGGTCCTGTACGCGGTGGCGGGCTGAATCAGCGCGCGATGGTCACGTGGCCGAGCACTTCTTTCCGCTCACCGGTGGCCAAACTCTTGGTCTCCACGCGCCACAAATACGTGCCATTTGGAGCGAAGTGCGTTCCGCCATCCACGTCGCCTACCCACGCGGCGTGGATGTCCGTGCTTTGGTAAATCACCTCGCCCCACCGGTCGAAGACTTGGACGATGAAATCCGTTTCGTCCACGTCGACGCCCGTCAGCTTCCACGCGTCGTTCAAGCCGTCCATGTCCGGCGTGAACATGTTGGGCACGAACAGCACGAACGACTCCTGGATCAGGATGCTGTGGGTGACCGCGTCGGTGCAGCCCCACTCGTTTTGGACCGTCAGCGTGATGGCGTACTCGGCGGACACGTCCTCGGGGAAGGTGAAGTTCGGATTGGGCTCTTCCGAAGTGCCGAGGCCACCGAAATCCCACGAGTACGTTGCCTCGTTGTAAGCGTATTCCGTGAACTCGAAGTAAGTGACCGGGACCGCGGACTGCCACGGTGAGGCCGCGAACTCCGCTTCCGGCGGATCGTAGGTCACGAGGTAGGCCGGCTCAAAGGCCGTGAACACGCAGCCGTCCACCGTCACCACGGTGTGCTGGACGTCCCAAACGCCTTCGTTGATGTAGGTGTGGTACGTTCCTCCCAGCGCAGTCGACTCGCCCCCATCGCCGAAGCTCCAGTACTCGGTCGCGATGGACTCGGGATTCGTGGCCAACCCTTCGAACGCGATGGTCAGCGGGTGGCATCCACCAAGGGTATCGGTCACAAAGGCGGGATCCACGGGGTCGGGGATGACGATTTCCACGCACCCATCCACCATCGGCGTTTCGCACGCGTCCGTCACCTCCACGCAGTAGGACGTCGTGGCCGTGGGCGAGACAAGTTGTTCCTGCAACGCGGGGTTGAAGTTGCCGCCCGTTCCCGGGGCGCTCCACGCATAGTTGTACGGGGGAAGCCCGCCGAACACCTCCGTGACCCCCGCCATCGCGCTGTCGCCGATGCAAATGGCGTCGTTGGCGGACAGGAGGATGGAGAGCGGGTCGTATTGATCGACCAGGATTTGGACTTCATTCGTCAAACACCCTGCATCGTACGTGGCCTCGACCGTGTAGAGCGTCGGCCCCACCGGCCCCACTTCAATCGACGGCGTGTCCGCACCCGTGGACCAGATCCACGTCAAATTCGCATCCGCAAACGCAGGAACGGCCGTCAGGGTCGCGGTTCCATTGATGCAAATCGTGGTGTCTGCCGAGGCCGTGATGGTCAGCAAGTCCGGCTCCGCCATCGAGAAGGACTCCATCGCGTCGCAATAGCTGTCCGAGACCCAAAGTTCATAGCCGCCCGGAGTGAGGCCGTTCAACACGCTGACTCCGCTGAAATTCAAGGCGGAAGCGACCACTTGACCCGCTTCATTCACCGCCTCGATGGTCCACGGACCGTTGGTGCCGTTGGGCGTCACCTCGACCTCCACCTGTCCGTCGTTGCCGAAGCAGCTCGGATCCGTGGCCGAAAAATCGAAGGAGAATGAAGGCGTGACCAGCACCTCATCCGTCATCGAACAGAAGGGGTAATAGGCCAAACTCGCTTCCAACGTATACACCGTCGGCTCCGTGATGGTCACCGTCGGATTCGGAAGGGTCGTGGAACTCAATCCAGCGCTCGGCGTCCACAACCAGTTCACTCCTCCCGCGTTGGTGCACCCCACGTTGTACGCCCATTCGGTTTGGGAACCGCTCGTGCACGACACCGAGAAGTCCGGCGTCAAGGCGATGGTGATGCAGCCGTCCGGGTTGTTCGCCGTGAAGGTCAAACCGCTCAAATTGCCGTAAATCGGACCCGCCAACAGCGGCGCTGAAGTATCCGGCCCATCGTGCACCCAAAACTCATCAAAGAAATTCTCCACCGACCCCGACTCAAACGACACGGTCATGAACGAACCGTCGCCCGGGTTGTCGGGACAGTACGTAAAGGAAACGTTCTGGGCGTTGTCGTAGCAGTACGTGTACGCTCCGGACTCGTTGGCGCACGACGCAGGCGGCAGGCCGATGATGCTCCCTTCCAACGCCGCGTCCCCGCAGGCGATCAAGTCCTCCCCCGCGGTGGCATTGGGAGGCAGCAAGACCTGCACATCGAAGTCAGCGGCTGCCGTCGGCAAGGAGCACGTGTCCCCCACGATGAGCGTACAGGTGTAGCTGTCGGGCGGACTGACCACAAGCGTATCCGCATCGGAGCCGTCGCACCACGTGTACGTATAATGGCCATACCCTCCGGTGACCTCAGGCAGCAGCACGCGGGAGTCCCCGGGACACATTTGGACGCCGGGCGCCACGATTTCAATGGGATCGGGGTCGTCCGCGATTTCAAACTCGAAGTACGTAGTCAATCCTTCGTTGTTGCACGCCGCGAGGTTTAAAATCTCAAAGATGACCGTCTCAGCGGGCTCGTTGATGCCGTCCTCGAAGGCCTGCAATTCAAAGGACACCGTGGGCACGTTGGGCGGAAACACAATGGTGTCCGGCAAAAGGGTGAAGTCCACCCCGTTGATGCCCACACTTGAGGAATAATCGATGATGACCATTTCCTCGAGCTCCAAGATGGTTTCGATGGGACGGGTGAACGTCAAGGTCGCCGTTCCGCAGCCTTCATAAATGGTGTTCTCCTCCGGACCGCCGACATCAATGGACAAATCCACATCCACCACCGCCGTCGAAGTGAACGACCCTTCCTCGAGCACCACGATGGACTCCAACGCCCCATCCGAACCGTCCGCAATGGCGAGCTTGATGTGGTAGGTTTCTCCGCATTCCACTGGCCATTCCGCCGTGAACGGCACCGTGTAGCCGTTGATGCACGGATCCTGGCCCCCGGGGTTGTTGATGTAATACTGCGAGTTGGTGTTCGGATTCACCGACGAAATGGTGATGGGCAGCGAGGGGTCGCTGTCCGGCACTTCCGCGATGTTCACCGCGCCATCGGGAAAAGCGGGGGGGCTCGCGTACGGACCGGTGATGCCCGGGCCGCTCAGGAAGAACGCGAACACGTCGTTGTAGGTGGTGTTCACAAACGTCAAGTATTCGTCCGAACCGAACACGTAATTGAACCGGACCGTGTCGCCGGTGGCAATGAAGTCGAATTCGAGGATGCAGCCGTCGTTGACATCGCCCACGGTGAAGTTTTGGCCGATGAGCGGCGGAACGCTGTTCGCGATGTCGAGCAAGTCGTCGTCCGTGAACAAGCCGATGCAGTCGTTGCAAAACGCGGTCGTGCCGCAATCTGTGGCCTCCGCGACCTCCGTGCTCAGCACCAATCCCGAAGCCACTGAAAAGTCGTCCTGCCCGTTCTCGAGGTAGCCCAACTGCAGCATGCTGCCGGTGTACGTGATGTTCGAAGCGCTGACGCCCGAACCGAGCAGGATGTCGTTCACGTACTCCTCGATGGTGAGGTCGGACGTGATGGTGAGTTGGCCCCAGACGCCCCCAGCAAACGCGAGGAACAAGGCGGTGGTGAATATCGATTTACGCATCTCCTTGATTGGACTGCAAAAGTACGTGAAATGTTGCGGCGGGGAGGGAAGGATTTGGCCTCAGCGAAGGATGCACTGGTCCAAACGCGCTTCACCAAACAACGCATCGTAACCGACCAAGCGGCCGTGCACGGTGACGGTTTGGCCCTCCCATTCCCCTTCCTTCAGCACGTCCTCCGACCACTGGCACATCACCCCAGCCTCCAACAGCAGGTGATTCGCGCTCCCGGAAACGACCTTTCCCGTGACCTCAATCGGCTGATTCAACCACGGCGACGCTTCCCCCGAAAAAGACGCGACCACCTCGGCATCGGTCAATTGTGCCGCTGCCTCCAACTCCGTAAAGTCCGTGTGCGGCTGATTCCAAAGGGTGTAAGCCGCCACCACCGCGAGGGCGACGATGCCGAGCAAAATCCATCGAATGAATCGGTTCATGGCGTTGCAAATTGTGCCGCGCACTCCGATTCCGTCGAAGCCGCGAAGGTGTATGCGATGCTTTGGATGCGCCACCCCGCCGTCTCGCGCACGAGCGTGATGTGATCGATGCCGCAGTGGCTGAAGGTGGTGTCCACGTAGAAATCATACGGCGCGCGCACCGTGGCCAAATCCGGTCCCATGAGCACTTCCGGATTCCAAATGCGCTCGACGTAGGCCGGTCCCGGTTTCCCCAACTCGGAGATGAATTGCGCTCCGGTCGTGGTGAAGGTGTCCACGGTGCCGTCGTCCCGGGTCCGCAGGCGCGTGATGACCGCGTCGGGTCGCACCGCCTCGGCCAACACGGCCGCATCGTGCGACCGCATCCCTTCGAAGCAACGATCAATGACCGCCAACACCTCCTCCCTTCCCGGGTTCGAAGCCTCCGGTGCGGCGCACGCCAACAAGAGCAGGACCGCGCTAACGGCGAGCCGCATCAAAACGAAATGGCCACCGAAATGCCGCCGCGCACCCAAGGGCCGGTTCGGCCGGTGTACAGGTCATTCGAGTACGGCCGGCGCAACCAGTAGTCGTCGCGCATCCGGTCCTCCGTCGCTTCCTCGGCAACCTGCTGGGCATCCTCCCCTACCAAATACGGCAAGCTATCGAACTCCATGGAGCGGCTCACGCGGCGGAACATCGGACCGAAGTACGCATCGATCGCCAAGCCGTTGTCCGCCATCCATTGGTAACCGAGGTTGAAGCCGCCGCCGAAACTGAAGAAGTTCAGCGTGTGGTCCACTTCGTAGGGGTAGTCCAATCCGTACAATTCCGAATCGATGTCTTCCAAATCCAGCGTCTCGTCCACCACCGCCGACAGCCCGCGCAACTGCACGAACGCCGAAGCGTACAGGCCTTCGGGCATGCCGTCAAAGATGAATCCGTAGCGGCGAATTTCCGGGGTCAGTTCCCAACCGCTCACCTCCATTTCAATCTTCGCTGGCGCGTTGTACCAGTAGCCGAATTCATCGTAGTAGGAGCCGATGCTGTAGGAATTCGCGGAATCGTAATAGCCGATGCCACCGAGGTTGAGCGCGACCGAGGTGTAGGGGCCGATGACGCGCTCGTAGACCGCCGTGTACTGGCCAAAGGCAAAATCCAGGAGGTTCACCTTGACCAGCTGCTCGAACTGAGCGGGGGCTTCTCCTTCCACTTTTTGGGCGGACACCTGCGGAGCCAAAGCCGCAGCGAGCGCCACGACTGCAAATTGACGGAACATTTTCATGAGACCAAATTAAGTCGGATTGGGTGCATTCTGTAACTTGTCGCGAACAAACACGAGACATGAAAAAGACGCGCATCATCGGACTTGGTTGCACCACGGCTTTGGCCTTGGGCTTGATGGCAAACAGCGCCGGAGTGGCCGAACACCAGAACAAGGATCGGACGGGCGCCCCGGGCAGCCAGCCCGCTTGCACGCAATGCCACAACGGCGGAACGTTCGCGCCGCAACCGAGCGTGATGCTGACGGATGTGGAGGAGACCACCGACTTCATGTTCTACTTGCCAGGCCAAACCATGCGCCTCACGTTCACCGTCAACGCCTCCAATTCCCCCGCCGGTTACGGCCTGCAAGCCACGGCACTCCTCGCCGACAACAGCAACGCGGGCACCTTCACCAACCCTTCTGCAAACGCCCAGCTCGAGGACGTGGGTGGTCGGCACATCGTGGAACACAACGACTTGAGTGCCTCGAACACGTTCACCGTGGACTGGACGGCTCCGCCCGCCGGTTCGGGCGACGTGACGGTGTACTACGCATCGCTTGCCGCGAACGGCAACGGCGGCACCGCGGGCGACTCATACGCCGGCGGCTCGATGACCTTTACGGAAGGCGCGGCGACGGCCATCTGCGGTCCGGATTGCCGCACGGAGGACGACACCCCGGTCGTGCGCGCAGGTGCCCTCGAGTGGTCCGCAAGCACCGTGGAACGCTTGCAGGCCTTTTCGGTGAACGGGCAATTGCTCGGAGCGTGGACGCTGCAACCGGGCCGCAACCGGATCGACCTCGGAAACGTGCCGACGGGCTTGGTGATCTTCGCGGCGGAGGGCGGTCGCGTGGCGCGGGTTTGGAACCCCTGAAGCCGATGAGCGAGACCTCCGCCCCGCCCAAAGTCTATTCCCTGCGCCAAGTCGCCACGTCGATCAAATCGGCGCTGGATCGGGCGACGGGCAACCGGGTATGGATGGTGCGGGCGGAAATCGTGAAGGTCAATGGCACGCTGGGCCGCGGCCACGTTTACCTCGACCTCATCGACGAGAGCGAAGGCGTGAAGCAGGCGGCGATGCGCGGGGTGATTTGGCGCACGAACGGGCAGCGCATCCGGGAAGAACTCGGGGACGACCTGCCCCAAGTCCTGCGCCACGGGGCGGAAATCGTATTTCACGCACGGGTTTCGTTCCATGAGGTGCACGGGCTGAGCCTCCACATTGAGAAGATCGACCTGGGGTTCATGCTGGGCGAGCTCGAACGGCGCAAGCAAGCCACCATCAAGCAACTCGTCGCCTCGGGGGAAACGGAATGGAATCGGCGGCTGCCGCTCAGTCGGGTGCCGCAGCGGGTGGCCTTGGTGGGATCGCCGGGCACGAGCGGGTTCCGGGATTTCTGCACCGTGGCGTTGCGCAATCCTTATGGGCTGCGCATGCAGTTGGAGGTGTGTGCCGCGCGGGTGCAGGGCGATGGCGCGCCGGCGGACCTCATTCGGGCGCTGGCGCAGGCCGAGGCGTGGAAGCCCGATGTCATTGTGGTGGTGCGGGGAGGCGGATCGAAGATCGACCTCGATTGCTTCAATGACCTGGGGTTGTGCAAGCGCATTGCGGCGGCGGAAGTGCCGGTTTGGACCGGCATCGGGCACGAGAGCGATTCGGTGGTGGCGGACTTGGTGGCGCACACGGCGCACAAGACGCCGACGGACTGTGCGAACCGGTGGGTTGAGCGGTGTGCGTCGGCGTGGGCGGAGGTGGTGGATTTGGCCTCAAAGGCCGCCCGCCAAGGCGAGCTCTTGACCGGCCAACGCCAGCAAGCCCTGCTCGACTACCGCAACCGCATCGGGAGCAACGCGCTGCTGCAACTGAGCAACCGCCGGCAAGCGCTCGCCAACCACCGCGACCGGATCGGCCACGCGGCGACCACCCGATTGGCCTCCAAGCGCAACGACCTGCAGCGCCTCGGGGAAGCGCTGGCGCATGCGGCGGGGCGCCGAATCGATGCCGCCCGGTCCGAACTCGTGCAATCCGAGCGCGTGCTTCGAACTGAACCGGATCGGCTGTTGAGGCTGCGCACCGACCATTTGGCCCAATTCAAATCCACCCTTCACGCCTACGCGCTCGAACACACCTTGAAACGCGGCTTCGCAATTGTCCGTAAGGAAGGAAAAAGCATCACGGATCACGACGCTGTCCACCCCGGAGACCGGCTCACGTTGCAACTGCACAACGGCACGCTGGAAGTCGAGGTGGTGGCCGCTGCTCCCCCTAAAGAATGAACATGGCATCCGCAACTTCACCCGAATCCTTCGACGCCGCTTTTGAAGAGCTGCGCAACATTGTCCAAACCCTCCAATCTCCCGAAGTTTCCGTGGATTCCCTGACGGAATACATCCGCAGGTCTTCCGTGCTGCTGGCCTATTGCTCCGAGCACTTGAAGGGCACGGAAAAAGAGGTCAAGGACTTGCTTGACCAATTGGGAATCAGCGAGGAAGGGGAAGACTGAGCCGAATTATTGCTTGTTCTTGTTGCTCAGTTGATCGAGCAAATCGCGGGCACCACCGCCACCCGTCAGCTGTTGGATGTCCTGAACGTTGTCCTCGCGCTCTTGGGTTTTTGCGGCGGCCAAACGTTGGCTGAACTCCGCGACCTTGGCTGCATACGCTTCATACCCGGGGCATTCCTTTTCCAACTTGGACGCTTCGAGCTCCTCTTGGGGCGTGGCCTTGGCCTGCATGCACGGGCTGGCTTCGCTGGAGAGGGCTTGGGTCCATTGAGTGGACGTCCAGTTCTCGGTTCCGGGCTGCTCCAACACCCCCGCCAATTTGCTCTGCTTCTCTTGCATGCACGCGCACGCAGCGGCGGCAGCATCTTCTTCGGGCGCGGAGCCGTCAGCGGTTTCCGCTCCCGAGCCGCAGCCGGTGGACAAAACGAAAGGAACGGCAGCGAGGGCTGCGAAAAGGAAGGACGTCGAACGATTCATGGGTGACATTTGTTCTCAAAGATAATGCGCTGCTGAGAATTGGCGCGCCGCGTTTTTGTGATTGAAGTTTCCAAGCATGACCCGAACCCTCACCCGAGTTCCTGCCCGCCGCGTGCTGATGGGCAGCAACTGGATCGAACAGCCGCTGCCCGCTCCTGAAGTGGACCGCATCGGCCCGTTTTTGTTGGTGCACCATTGGCAGAACGTGCTGCCGGGAGGCCAAAACCAACTCGAAGTCGGCGTCGGCCCGCACCCTCACCGCGGGTTCTCCCCGGTGACGTGCATCTATTCCGGGGCCATTCGCCACCGCGACAGCCGCGGCAACGACCACGTGGTGCGGGCCGGGGGCACGCAATGGATGGACAGCGGTGCAGGCATCGTGCACAGCGAGCGCCCCGATGTCGCCTTGGCGGAGGAAGGCGGGTTGTTGGAGATCATTCAGTTTTGGGTCAACACCCCGCGGGCGCACAAAATGGAACCGCCCGCCTACCGGCCGCTCACGAAAGAAACCACGCCCCACTGGAACGACGGCGGCTGGGACATCGCGCTCGTGCAGGGCGAATGGAACGGGTACGCTTCTCCCCTCCCTGCGACGCATCCCCTGCGCATCGCGAACCTCCAAGCCGAGGCCGGCGCTGCATGCCCCCTCCCCATGCCCCGGAACTGGGTCGGAGCCGCCTACGTGCTCGACGGCCGCATCGCCCTCAACGGGCAATCCGCGCAAGGCAAGGAAATGCTGGTGATCGAAGGCGCATCGACCGACGACACCCTCGAGCTCCGCTGCGAAGAGCGAGCCCGGGTGCTGTTCATGAGCGGTGCTCCATTCACGGAGCCGGTGGTGAGCCACGGCCCCTTCGTCATGAGCTCTCCCGTCGAAATCAACGAGGCCATCCGCGATTACCAAGCCGGCCGAATGGGGTTCCTGATCGAGAGCTGAGTTCAGTCTTCTTCGATCACGATGCGGCGCTCGATGATTCGGCGTCCGTCACCGGCTTCTTCGATTTCCACGTTCACGCGCACTTCTTCGCCGTCCTGAACCCACGTGACCTCGCCGCCGGGAATGGCGACGACGGAATCAGAGGCGTCCGCCACGATGACTTCCACCGCCTCGTCGTGCACCACGTGGGCCCGCGACGAACCGCGATGATTGCAGGAATGATGGGGCGCCGTGACTCGGCCGATGGAGAATCCGATGCCGGCGAAGGCAAGGCATAACAAGACGACGAGGACGTTGTTGTTCATAGCGATGAAGGTAGGAAACGACCTGAAATCATCGGGCATTCGGCTGAGACTTATTAATTTGGAGGCCCTAACCATCCTGACATGAACTTCTTGACCCGTTTAATGGTCGGCATCGTTGTAGGCTGCGCCTTCCCGTTGACCGCATTTTCCCAAGAAATGAACGTGGCGCACACGTGGAATGACCAGGTGCTCGAAGGCATTCGGAATGATTTCGCCCGGCCGACGGTGCACGCGCGGAATTTGCTGCACACTTCGATGGCGATGTACGATGCGTGGGTCGCTTACGATGATGGGCCTGCGCTGCCGTTTTTCTTAGGCCAAACCTTCGGCAACTACACCTGCCCCTTCGACCCCACCCAACTGACGATCCCGGACACGCCCGAGGGCGTTCAGGCCGCCCAAGAGGAAGCCATGAGCTACGCGGTCTACCGCATCATGCTCGAGCGGTTTGGGGATTCGCCGGACGGGCCGCTGACGCTGTCCAACATCGAAGACCAAATGGCCGCCTACGGCTACTCCACCGCCATCACCTCCACGGACTACGCAGCGGATGGCCCCGCGGCCCTGGGCAACTACATCGCCGAACACATCATCGCGATGGGCTTGAGCGACGGCTCGAACGAGGGCAACGGCTACGGTCCGACGTGCTACGAAGCGGTCAATCCGAACATCAAGCCGGAATTGCCCGGCAACCCGGACATCATCCATCCGGACCATTGGCAGGCCATCGAATTGACGCTCTTCATTGACCAAAGTGGCAACGCCTCCACCGAAGTGCCCGCCTTTGTGGGGCCAGAATGGGGCCGCGTCACGCCGTTTGCCTTGGATTCGAGCGATTTGGAATTCGTGGAGCGGAACGGCTGCACGTTTCATGTTTGGAAAAACCCCGGTGCACCGGCCTACATCGACACCGTAAACGGTTTGGGATTGGACGACGCGTACAAGTGGAATTTTTCGATGGTCTCGGTTTGGCAATCGCACCTCGACCCTTCCGATGGGGTGATGTGGGACATCTCCCCCAATGGGGTCGGCACGGACGGGAGCTTCGCGACGGACCAAGCGGACTTCTCGGAGTTCTACGATTTCTTCGAAGGAGGGCACTCGTCGCCGGGGCACGCCATGAATCCCGTGACGGGCGAGCCGTACGCGCCCAACCTGGTGCCCCGAGGCGACTACGCCCGCGCGATTGCGGAGTTTTGGGCGGACGGGCCGGACTCGGAAACGCCTCCCGGCCACTGGTTCACGCTCTTGAACGAGGTCATGGACTACCCGGACTTTGAGCACCGGTGGCGCGGCCAGGGTCCGGTGATTCCGGATTTGGAATTCACCGTCAAGGCCTACCTCACGCTTGCGGGCGCGATGCACGACTGCGCGGTGGCGACGTGGAGCGTGAAGGGCTATTACGATTACATCCGGCCGGTGTCTGCCATTCGCTACATGGCGGATCAAGGCCAAAGCACCGATCCGTCACTCGACAACTACTCCCCCGCCGGAATCCCGCTCATCCCCGGCTACATCGAAGTGGTCGAAGCCGGCGACCCGCTTCAGGGCTTGAACGGCGAGCACATCGGCAAAATCAAGCTCTACACGTGGCGCGGCCCCGACTACGTGGAAGTGCCGCTCATCGACGAGGCGGGCGTGGGCTGGATCCTCGGCGAGAACTGGTGGCCGTACCAGCGCCCTTCTTTTGTGACGCCGCCGTTCGCGGGCTACGTCAGCGGGCACTCCACCTTCTCGCGCGCCGCCGCGGAAATCTTGACGGAGCTGACAGGCAGCAACTACTTCCCGGGCGGCCTCGGAACGTGGCACATCGAGCAGAACCAATTCCTCGTGTTCGAAGAAGGGCCGTCGCAAAGCTTCGACCTGCAGTGGGCGACCTACCAGGACGCGGCGAACGAGAGCGCGCTTTCCCGGATTTGGGGCGGCATTCACCCGCCGATGGACGATGGGCGTGGACGCCAAATCGGCCTCGAGGTTGCTGACGCGGCCTTCTGCAAAGCCGAATCCTACGTCTTCCCCCAATGGGCCATGGAATGCGGCGACGGGTTCTTGCCCAGCGCAGAATGCGAAGGCGACTTCAACGGCGACGGCATGCGCGCGCTCGATGACCTCTTGCTCTTGCTCGGTGCTTACGGCAATGCGTGGACGGGGCCTTACGACCTCGACAACAGCGCCCTCATCGGCTCGACCGACGTCCTCGACTTCCTGACGCTGTTCAGCTCGTTCTGCGACTGACCACGCACCGGAAGGTCAAGTTGATGCGCGGTTCGGCGACTTGGGTGGTGCGGGGCAACCGGTGCTGCCACATCGTTTGGAGCGGACCATCCATCACGAGCACCGACCCGGCGGGCAGCAGGCAGGAGACCCGCTCTTTCGTGGTCACGTGCCGGAGGTCGAAGCGGCGTTCTGCGCCGAGGGAAACCGACGCGATGACGGGGTGATGCCCGAGTTCGCGCTCGTTATCGCGGTGCCACCCCATGTGGTGGTTCCCATCCCGGTACCGGTTCAGCAATACCGAATTGAACGGACTGCCCGCCAGCTCAGCTGCGCGGTCGCGCAAGCCTTCCAGCGCGGGAAACCACGGCCTCGGCTCGTGGGTGACGCCGGCATAGCGGTAGACCGCACCGGCATCGCCGTACCAGGCGACCTTGCGCGGCACTTCGTGCGTTTTGCCGAACATTCGAATGAATTCGGTCTGCCACTCCACCGCGCAGTCGAGTTCCTCCATCACAGCGACGGGGTGCGCCACGGCATCGATCCAGAGGCGCGCTCGGCCATCGGGGCCGTCGATCAGCGTTTCGAAGGAGGGCATGGACGGGTTCATGGGGAATGAAAATGCCCGGCGCGAACCGGGCATTTTTACTGAGTTGCGGGGGCCAGACTCGAACTGACGACCTTCGGGTTATGAGCCCGACGAGCTACCAACTGCTCCACCCCGCGATGTGTTTTCCGCCGTAGCGGAGGCCAAAGGTACTGCTGATTTTTCCCTGTGCAAGGGTTTTGGCCTAAAACTTTTTGCAGCCTGCCCGCTGCGGCCGCATCCCCCCTACCTTTGCCCCTCAACCGTTGATTGCAACCATGGCCCCTAACCCTTCACAACCAGCTGACGAGCAACCGAAGAAGCGCGTGCCCTTGGTCGAAAACCACGAGGTCGACCCGAAAGCGCTCCCCTGGGAAATGCCGAATCCGGCGCTCGAAGCTCCGGAAGGACACCGGGCGGGGTTTGTGAACATCATCGGCTCGCCCAACGTGGGCAAAAGCACGCTGATGAACCAGCTCGTGGGCACCCGCCTGAGCATCATCAACAAGAAGGCCCAAACCACGCGCCACCGCATCATGGGCATCGTGAATGACCCCATGTGGCAAATCGTCTACAGCGACACGCCCGGGGTGCTCGACCCCGCGTACAAGCTGCAGGAAGGCATGATGAAGTTCGTGCGAACGGCGCTGCAAGACGCGGACGTGTTGCTCGTGGTGACCGATGTCTTCGAAGATGCGCTGGCGGACCCGCAGACGTGGGAGAAGATCACGAAGATGAACTTGCCGACGTTCATTTTGATCAACAAGATTGACTTGGCCGATCAGGAGCGCGCGATGCAGCGGGTGACGTATTGGCAAGGACAAATGCCTTCCGCAACCGTAGCTCCCATCAGCGCCCTGCATGGGTTCAACGTGGATTCGTTGCTCGAGCGCATCGTCGAGTCCCTGCCTGTGGCGCCGCCGTACTTCCCGAAGGACGAATTGACAGACAAGCCCATGCGGTTTTTTGTCGCGGAAATCGTGCGGGAGAAGATCCTGACCCATTACAAACAAGAGATTCCGTACTCCTGCGAAGTGGTGGTGGAGTCGTATGTTGACGAAGGAGCGCTGGTCAAAATCCGCGCGGAAATCCGCGTCGCCCGCGAAACGCAAAAGCAGATCGTCATCGGCGCCCGGGGCAACATGATCAAGCGCGTGGGGATGGACGCCCGGCGGGACATCGAAGTCCTCATCGGCAAGAAGATTTTCCTCGACCTGTACGTGCGGGTGGACAAGGATTGGCGCGACGACGAATCGAAGCTGCGCCGGTTCGGTTACTTCGATTGAGCCCCGCGCCATGGTGCACTTCCCTCCTGCCAAACTCAACCTCGGCCTGTTCGTCACGGGCCGGCGGCCGGATGGATTTCACGACCTCGAAAGCGTGTTCGTGGCCATCGACTGGACGGACGTGCTCGAGGTGCACGCGGTGGAGGGGCGCGGTACATTGGAGGTCACGTATTCGGGGTTGGCCATTCCCGGCGGGGAGCCGGGATCGAATTTGGTCGAGCGGGCGCACCGAGCCCTCGTGGAGGCGGGGCATGACTTGCCGGGCGTTCGGGTTCGATTGCACAAGGTGGTGCCGATGGGAGCGGGCTTGGGCGGTGGAAGTTCGGACGGCACGTGGATGCTCCGGGCTCTGGACCAACTCGCGGGGCTGGGGCTGGGAGCCGAGGGGCTGCGTGAGCACGCGGAGGTGTTGGGTTCGGATTGTCCGTTCTTTTTGGAGGACGGTCCGGCGTTTGTGAGCGGACGGGGGGAGCGCATCGAGCCGCTGCAGGGTGGGGCGAGTTGGAACGGGTGGTCGGTGGCGGTCGTTCATCCCGGGGTGCACGTGAGCACGCGGGAGGCGTTCAGTCGGTTGGAAGTGGCGCCGGCGCCGTTCGATTTGAGGCGGCTGCCCGATGCACCGGTGGAGCGGTGGCACGCCGAGGGGGTGGGCAACAGCTTTACCAAAGGGGTAGCGGCCTTGGTTCCCGAGGTCGCCGAGGCGTTGGCGCACGTGGCGGAGGGGGCGACGTACACGCAGCTCACCGGCACGGGTTCCGCGGTCTTCGGCCTGTACGCGTCGCACGAGCAGGCGATGCGGGTGGCGGATCGCGCCACGCTTCGCGGGTGGACGGCGTGGTCGGGCGTGCTATCTTGAGCGCATGTTGCGATTCCTTCCGTTGATGTTGCTGCTGGCCTGCTCGGCCGGACCTGATTTGCCCACCGTCAGCATGACGCGCGAGGGGGCTGACGATTACGGCATGCGCTCGTATGTGCTCGCCCACCTGAAGACCGGCTCCAACCGAAGCGCCTCTCCCGAAGAAGCTCGCGCGTTGCAAGCGGCGCACATGGAGAACATCGAGCGGATGGCGGCGGAAGGCAAGCTCGTTTTGGCCGGTCCCTTCCTCGATGGCGGGGCCTTGCGCGGCTTGTATGTGTTCGACACGCCTTCGGTGGACAGTGCGCGGGCGTGGACGGCGAGCGATCCCGCCGTGGCCGCGGGCGTGTTCGACATGGAATTGCACCCGTGGTACGGAAGCGCAGCGTTGCTCGCCGTCAACGAGTTGCACGAACAGCTCGCGACGAAGTCCATCACGGAGTGATCACTTGGGGGCGAGGCGGTACAACACCACGCCCAATGCCCCGAAGATCAGGTTGGGCAACCACGCCGAAAACAGCCACCACGCTTCGCGGTCCCAGCCCTCGGGAATGGGGGCTTCGGCCGCGTAAACCGTGATGAGTTTCCACGAGAACACGTAAGCAAAGGCGATGAGGACGGCCAGGAAGAGGTGCATCCCCATGCCGCCGCGTTGCTTGCGGGAGGCCACCGCCACGCCGATGAGGGTCATGACGAAGATGGTGAAGGCGTTCGTGGTGCGGGCGTGGCGCTCCAGGACGAGCGGGGTCACCGGGGCGCCGAGGGCGGCGACCGCGGCGATGTGCTCGTCGAGTTGCGGGGTGGTCATCGTGGAGATGAGTTCGGACCGCTGGCCGAAGTCGCTGATGCGCATCGTCAGGGTGGTGTCGAAGGCCGTCAGGTAGCGGAAGCGCTCGGTGCCCGAAGCGGGGTCGAGGTCGCGGATGGCCGCGTTCACGAGGTGCCACGTGCTGTCTTCGGCCTGCCACTGGGCCTTGGCGGCGGTGATGTGCTGGGTCATTTGGCCGGCTTCGTTCCAGCGCTCGAGCTGGAATCGGTAGCCGGTTTCGCGGTCCACGGTGATGCTGCGGAAGTAGGCGATGACGCCGGGCTGGATTTCGCGGTAGAGGTGCTGGTCCGCGATGGAGAATTTTGTGTGGATGTATTGGAAATCGAAGTCCAGTTTTTGGCCATTCGCCAACGGTAAAATCCAATGGGAAATCACCAGCGTCATCCCCGCGAGCAACGTGGCCGCGAGGAAATACGGGCGCAAAAACCGCCGAAAACTCATGCCCCCACTCAACATGGCGATGACCTCCGTCTGCTGCGCCAGCCGGCTCGTGAACCAAATGATGGTCAGGAACACGATGAATCCGCTCAACAAGTTGCCGAAGTAAAAACAGAAACTCAAATAGTACAGCAACGTCTCCCCGAGCGGCGCCTCATTCCGCAGCAAATCGTCGAGGTACTCCATCAAATCGAACACGACGGCGATGACGCAAAACACGCCGATCATGAAGAAGAACGTGCTGAGGAACTTCCGCATGATGTAGCGATCGAGGCGGGTGAGCCCGATGCGCTGGAGCCATGAACTGCCGCCTGCCATGCCGCGAAATTAGACCTTCGCCGTCAGTTGCGGCAGCACGCGGTCCTTCCATTCGCGGAAGTCGCCCGCTTGGATGTGCCGGCGCGCGGTGCGCACGAGGTCGAGGTAGAAGGCCAAATTGTGCACCGACGCCACATACAACCCCAGCAATTCATTCGCCTTGAACAAATGCCGCACATACGACCGCGTGTAGTAGTGGTCCACCGGCGACGTCCCCTCCGGATCGAGCGGCGAAAAGTCCTGCTCCCACTTCGCGTTCTTCATGTTCATCACGCCCTGCCACGTGAACAACGTGCCGTTGCGGGCGTTGCGGGTGGGCATCACGCAGTCGAATAGATCCACGCCGAGGGCGATGCATTCGAGGATGTTCGCGGGGGTGCCGACGCCCATCAGGTAGCGGGGTTTGTCCTCGGGCAGGATGCCGCAAACCACGTCGCACGTGGCGTACATCTCCTCGTGCGGCTCGCCCACGCTCAGCCCCCCGATGGCGTTCCCCGCCGCCCCGCGCTCCGCAATCGCCTCCGCCGAAGCGACCCGCAAATCCTTGAACGTCGAGCCCTGCACAATGGGAAACAGCTCTTGCCCATGACCGTACAGCGGCTCCGTCTCCGCCAGCCGCGCAATACAGCGATCGAGCCACCGGTGCGTCATCTCCATGGACTTGCGCGCATACCCGTACTCGCTTGGATACGGCGGGCATTCGTCGAACGCCATGATGATGTCGGCCCCGATGCTCCGCTGGATGTCCATCGACACCTCCGGACTGAGGAAGTGCTTGCTCCCGTCAATGTGGCTGCGGAACGTCACGCCCTCCTCCTTGATCTTCCGGTTATCGGCCAAACTGTACACCTGGAACCCCCCACTGTCCGTCAAAATCGGCCGATCCCAATTCATGAACCGGTGCAATCCCCCCGCCTTCTCCAACGTGTCCGTCCCCGGCCGCAAGTACAAATGGTACGTGTTGCCGAGGATGATGTCCGCGTTGATGTCCTCCTTAAGGTCCCGCTGCGGCACCGCCTTCACGCTCCCGATGGTCCCGACGGGCATGAAAATCGGCGTCTCGATGACGCCGTGATCCGTGGTCAATCGGCCTGCCCGGGCGCTGGAACCGGGATCTTTCGCTTCGAGGGTGAATTTCATTGCGGGAGGAATCGGGTGCAAATGTAACTTTCCCGCATGTTGGGAACGCTATACAATGCGGCGGCAGTGGCCGTGGGGGCTTCGGTGGGGCTCGCGTTGCGCGGCCGCTTGCCGGAGTCGTTGCGCGCGGTCACGTTCCAGGCGTTGGGCCTCTTCACGTTGGGCCTCGCGGTGTTGATGGTGGGCAAGATGCAGGACCCGTTTGCGGTGTTCCTGTCCTTGATTTTGGGCGCCGCTGCAGGCCAAACCCTGCACCTGCATCAACGCCTCGAGCGCTGGACTTCCGGCGCCGCTTCGGGCGGACTCGTTCAGGCGGTGTTGCTGTTCTGCGTGGGGGCGATGACGGTGGTGGGCTGCATGGAGGACGCGCTGCATGGGGACGCTTCGATTTTGTACGCGAAGGGGACGATGGATTTGGTGAGCTCGGCGTTCCTCGCGGCGGCGGCGGGCCGTGGGGTGCTGTGGGCGGCCCCAGCCGTCCTCGTCATCCAGGGCGGCCTCACCCTCGCCTTCATGGGACTGGGGGACGCGGTTTCCCCCGAACTGATCCAGGAAGGGTCGGCGCTGGGCGGCTTGCTGCTGCTGGGTTTGGGCCTCGACCTGCTGCAGGTCAAATCCCTCCCGCTCGTCAACTTCCTGCCCGCCCTGCTCTGGCTGCCGGTCGTGCGGTGGGCGCTTGAGGCGGTGGGGGCATGAAGTCGCGCGTGCCGGCTTGGAGCGTGGTGCTGTCGGTGGCGGTGCTGCTCGCGATGGCCGCGGGCGGCTGGGAGTTCGCGCGGCGTTGGAACGGCCGATGGGACGGTGGGGGACTGATTTACGGCCACCGGGCGACGTGGCGGCATTACGGGGCTGAAGTGCAGGCGGAGGCGGCAAAGCGCGGGTTGCCGGCGGCGTATTTTTTGGCCTTGATCGAACTGGAGAGCGGGGGGAGGCGGCCGGCGGGACGGCGGTTTGAGGCGCACGTTTTTGAGCGGCTCGTGGCCGTGCAAGCGGGGAAGCGCGAGCGCCTTGAGAACGTGACGACGGCGGAATTGCAAGGGGCGAGTGAGGAAGCGTTGCGGAATTTGGCGACGAGTTGGGGGCCCTTTCAGCTGATGGGCTATAAGTGCATCGGGCTCGAAGTCCAAATCCGCGATCTGCGCGGCGACGCGGCCATCCCGCTGGGCATCCGCTGGATCGACGAGACCTACGGCGACGCCCTGCGCGCGGGTCGGTTCAAGGACGCGTTCCACCTGCACAACACCGGGAAGCCGTTCCCGGCGGACGGGGTGGCGAAGACGTTCCATCCGGGGTATGTGGATCGGGGTTTGGCCTTGATGCGGCGCTTCGAAAGCGAGCTGCACAACGACGAAAAAACGCCGTAAATTCGGGTCATGGCCGTGAACAAGAACGCCCTCATGCGCTACCGAATCATCGACCGGTGCCTGACGAATTCCGCGCGGCCCTACCCCACGAAAGCCGACCTGCAGCGGGCCTGCGAAGAAGCGCTGTACGGCAGCTACCGCGAGCGCATCAGCGCCTCCACCATCGAGAAGGACATGTGGGCGATGAAAAACGAGTCGTCCCTCGGGTTCTACGCTCCCATCGCCTTCAACCGCGACGAGAAGGGCTACTACTACACGGACCCCGACTACAGCATCAACGACGTGCAGCTGAACGACGAGGAGCGCGATGCCATCCACTTTGCCGCGCGGACGCTGCTGCAATATCGCGACTTGCCCGTCTTCGCTCAGTTCGACCAAGCACTCGGGAAAATCCAGGACCGGTTGAGCCTCGCTCCCGACCTCGATGCCGAGCCGCTCGCGGACGTCGTGCAGTTCGAGACGGCGCCGGTGGTGGGCGGCTCGGAGTTCTTGGGGGATTTGTTCGCGGCGATTCGGGAGCGGCGGGCGGTGGAGCTGCGTTACCGCAAGTTTGGCGCTGCCGAGGCCAAATCCTATCACCTCGCCCCCTACTTGCTCAAGGAATACCGCAACCGCTGGTACGTCATCGCTTGGTCCGCTGAGCGGAGCGACTACCTGACCTTCGGCCTCGACCGCGTGGAGGGCGTGGCGCTGACCGACGAGCGGTTCGAGCCTGCTGCGGACTTTTCGTCGGATCGGTTTTTCGCGCATTCCATCGGCATCACGGAACTGGATGCGGAACCGCAGGAGGTGCTGCTGCATTGCAGCGCGCTGCATGGGCGCTACGTCGAAAGCCAGCCCGTCCATTCCAGCCAGTCCCTCGCGCCTTTGGCCGATGGCCGGGTGGCCCTGCGCCTGCGGGTGCTCCTCACGTACGAATTGGTGGAGTGGATCCTCGGTGCGGGTCCAGCGGTGGAGGTGGTGGCGCCGGACGCGCTGCGCGAACGGGTGGTGGACGCGTTGAAAAAATCGCTGGACGCGTACGGTTCGTAAATCCATTACGAGGTGGGGGGCTTGCTTCGCCCCATGATCATTTCGCCCCTCCCCTTGACCCTTCCTGCCAGCCGCGTGTTGGCCGTTCAATTGCTGGCAGATCCCCGTTGCGCAGAGCTCACCTGCCGCGATGCCGCGGGCCACGTGCACGTGTTGCGCTGCAACCTGTGGGCCTTGGACCGACTGGCCCGAGTGGTTTGGCCTCGGCCGGTGCGGATTGCGTTCCTCGCGGAAGTCGCTGCGCATTTGGCATGCCGTTCGCTCTGGGAGTTGAGCGATGGCCCCGCCTATCGGTTGCCGGCGTTGGCCTTCGAAGTGCTGCCCACCCCCGAAGGCGTGCGCTACCTGCCCATTCTTCCTGCGGATGGTTCACGCCCGGAATGAAAAAAAAATCGGTTCGTAAATCCTTTACGATGTGGCTTCCATCCTTTGTCTTGTAAAAGCAATTCAACATGGCACTTCCCTTGAACCCCATGGCTTTCCAAGCCACCAGCACCGTGACCAACCTCGCAGAAGCGCGCCTTTGGGTCGAGCGGTTCTCCCGACCGGTGGGTTTCAATCCCTACGCTTGGGAGACGACGAAACGCCTCGCATTGCAAGTGTGGCGCTGCCACTTCGAAGGCCGTCCGTTTCAGCGGACGTTGAATTTCATGCACCCCAGCTTTTATGACATGATCCGAACCCCAGAGGGAGTGTCGCTCATTTCGGAGCACCACGTGCGCCGGCACCGCACTCCATGCACCTGATAACTCACGACCAAACCGCTTTGTACGGTGGAAAACTATCGGGAGATTTTCAACGCGCCTGGGCGCCCTTGACGCGGTATCAGGGTATCTTGCATTGTTAAATTTCCTATCAACGTCGACTGCATTTGTTTATTCGTCGGCGTTTTTAGTATTTTCGTCTATCGAATACGCCATGCAAGACTTTGAATCCATACACCGGCCCTTGCGCGAGGAGATGCAGCAGCGCCTCCAAGGCCGCGCGGATTCAAGCAGCGGCATGGGGATTTTGGTCTCGTACGCGGGAAACCTCGCCGGAGGGACGTCGGAAGCGTTGTTGGCGTTGAGCGAACAAGCCGTCTTGTCGGCGGGCAGCCCGATGAAGCGCTCCCGACGCGTTGGACACGTCCTCATCGAGGCACTGCAGAACGTCTCGCGGCACGGCTGGGTCGATGCCCAAGGCGAAACGCCGTTCTTCCTCACGCTCGAGCAAACGCCCCTCGGCTTCCAAATCCAAACCGGCAACATCGTCGACTTCGACATGGCTTCGGAGTTGCGCGAGCGGTTGGCTTCCGTGAACGGAATGAACCGCGACGAGTTGCGGAAGGCCTACGTCGAAACCCTGTGCGAAGGGGAATTGAGTGACCGCGGAGGAGCGGGATTGGGCCTGTTGAGCATGGCCAAGCGCTCGGAAGGACCGCTGAATTACCAGTTCACCGAATGCGGATCCGAGTTGTTCCTCTTCACCTTGGCGGTGCTCGTGCGCAACTGACCTTACGTTTTCCGCTCCTTCTTTTTCGCCGCCGGGAACAGGATGTTGTTCAGGATGAGGCGGTACCCACATGAATTCGGGTGAAGGTTGAGGTCCGTCGGCGGATCGTTGACCAAATGCCGGTAATCCTCCGGATCGTGCCCCCCGTAATACGTCCACTGCCCCTGCCCCAGCTCCCCGTGGATGTACTTCGCGGAGCGCGTGCTCTTCGTTTCGCCCATGATGATGACGTCGGGTCGGATGAAGTCCTTGCGGAAGGCGGTGGTTTGGCCCATGAAACCCGGAATCGCACGCTCGTGCGACTGCGTCAGCATCGTGGGAATGATGTCCCACTTGGCCGAAAATTCGAACAAGGTGAAGAAATCGTTGAGCTGCTTCAACTTCGTGTGGTCCTCCGTGGCGTCGATGTTGGAAAACTCGTAGACCATGGGGTCCATCTCCAAGGTGTAGTCCTGGAACGCAAACCCCCGATCGTAGTCGATGGCGCGGACGGCATTGGGGTCTGCAGGATCCCCGTCGAACGGCGCCGCGCAGATGTCCACGTCCTCAGCCGCCAGGGCGATGTCGAACGAATCCGTTCCGGAGCACATGGTGAACAGGAAGCCGCCGCCGAGCACGAAATCGCGGATGGTCAGCGCCACTTCGCGTTTCATGTGGCTGACCTTGTGGAACCCGAGGGTGCGCGCGGAGGCGTTCTGGTTGGCCACTTCCTCCTGGTACCAGGGCGCGTTGCGGTAGCTGCGGTAGAACTTGCCAAATTGGCCTGTGAAGTCCTCGTGGTGCAGGTGCAACCAATCGTAATCCACGAGTTCACCGTTCAACACCTCGGCGTCGTACACGCGGTCATACGGAATCTCCGCGTAGGCCAACACCAACGTCACCGCATCGTCCCACGGCATCTTCCCATCCGGACTGTACACGGCAATCTTCGGCGCAACCTCCAGCTTCACGTGCTCCATGTTCACCTCGGGATCGCCGATCTCCGAAAGGATGGCCGCGGCTTGCACATCGGCGAGCACTTGGTGAGAGACCCCTCGGATGATGCACTCGGAAACGATCTCCGGGGCGTTGGGAAGCAGGAAACTTCCGCCCCGGTAATTCAGCAACCACTCCACTTCGAGGTCGTTTTCCAGCACCCAAAACGCGATGCCGTACGCCTTCAAATGGTTCTGCTGGCTGTCGTCCATCGGCAGGAGCACCCGGCTCGCCTGGGCTCCCGCTCCCCAAAACAACAAGACCACCAAAACCCACCATCCTGCAGGATGCACCATTCGCTTTGCCATGACCCGAAGTTACGAAGGCAAACGCTGCGCTCAGAAGGGCGCGTCGGATTCGGGCAGGTCGTCCATGCGGGAGCGCACCGTCACGGTGGGCGGCTGGTTCATGAAGTCGTTGTTGGGCGACATGCCGCCGGTCGAACCGCCGCGGTCGAAGCCCGGCGCTTGCTCGAACTCGTCCCAGTTCGTGAACTTCGCGAGGCGCTGAACGAAGCGGAGTCGGATGTCTTCGAGGGCACCGTGGCGGTGTTTGGCCAAGATGAATTCCCCCAACCCCGCGGTGTCGATGCCATCCTTGTAATCCGTGAAGCCGTAATACTCCGGCCGGTAGATGAACGCCACCAAATCCGCGTCCTGCTCGATGGCCCCCGATTCCCGCAGATCCGACAGCATCGGCCGCTTGTCGCCACCCCGCGTCTCCACGCTCCGCGACAACTGGGACAACGCGATGATGGGGATGTCGAGTTCCTTTGCGATGGATTTGATCGAACGGGAAATCGTCGAAATCTCCTGCTCGCGGTTGCCCTTGTCGGAGCCGGCGCTCATGAGCTGGAGGTAGTCGATGATGACCATCTCGATGCCGTTGGCGGACTTGAGCCGGCGGCATTTGGCGCGCAGTTCGAAGACGCTCAGCGCCGGGGTGTCGTCGATGAAGAGGGGCGCTTTCGACAGCTTGCCGATGCGTTCGTGGAGCTGGGTGTACTCGTGGTCTTCGAGGGTGCCTTTCCGGAACTTGTCGGAACTGATCTCGGTCTCGGACGAGATGAGGCGCTGCACGATTTGGATGGCGGACATCTCGAGCGAAAACAGGGCCACCGGAATGCCGTGATCGACGGTGACGTTGCGCGCCATGGACAGCACGAACGCCGTCTTTCCCATACCGGGACGTGCGGCGAGGACCACCATGTCGCTGCGTTGGAATCCGCCGGTGACCTTGTCGATGCCGGCAAAGCCCGAGGGGATGCCGCTCACGCCGCCCTCTTGGCTGCGGGCGTTGTCGATTTCCTCCAGGGCCTTTTTCATGATGTCCTTCATGGACTCGTAGCTCCGGCGGATGTTGCCTTGGGCGACCTCGAACAGGTTGCTCTCCGCCTCGTCGAGGAGGTCGAGGACGTCCGTCGTTTCTTCGAAGGCCTTCGTGGTGATTTCCGTCGAAACCCGAATGAGTTCGCGCTGGATGTGTTTCTGGGAGATGATCCGCGCGTGGGCCTCGATGTTCGCAGTGCTCGCCACGCGCGCCGTCAATTTCGCCACCGCGGCCGCGCCACCGACGAGCGCGAGGTCCCCGTTTTTGCGCAACTTTTCCGTAACGGTCAGCATGTCCACCGGCTCGGAATCGTTGAACAACTGAGCGATGGCCGCGTAAATGGCTTTGTGGGCGTCCTTGTAAAAGCTCTCGGCTTGGAGGACGTCGATGACCGCATTGACCGCGGTCGCTTCGAGCATCATCGCACCGAGCACCGCTTCCTCAAGTTCCGTGGCTTGTGGAGGCAATTTGCCGAGGGCAAGTTCCGGAGAAAGGGGGCTCCGCGCGGGGGTGCGCAAGCGGTTGTTCGCGGTGGTTGGGTATTCGCTCATGGACGGAATTTGGACCAAAACTGGGACTTCAAATTTACCCGAAATCAGCGCCAACTTCGCCCCCCGGAAATCCACAACGCATCGACACCGTTATGCACAATGTCACCATTCATTAACAATCTCCAACGACCGCGCATTGAGAAGTGAAGTACCTTGCCCGCTCAATTCGCAGCCATGATCGATTCCCTCCAATACCCCCAGGAAGAACCGGATTTCAACGTCGCCATCTCGTTGAGCTTGGTGCTCATCGGGTTTGACGGGCAGCAGTTGCAGATCCTGCTCGCGAAGAGCGCGCGCAAGCCGTTTGAAGGCGCGTTGATGCTGCCCAGCCGCTACATCCACCACACGGCGGAGTTCATGCTGACCGCGCGGAAGATGTTCGAGCAGCTCTTCGGGTACGACGACCCCGAGATCATCGAGCAGTTGCAGGCCTTCGGGAAGGTGTACCGCCATCCGGGCGGGCGGGTCGTCAACGTGGCGCACTATGCGCTCGTGCGGAAGGAGGACTTCCAGGCGGAACGCTGGGAAAAGCATGGGATGCAGTGGGTTCCTTATTTGCAGGTGCCGGATTTGGCCTATGACCACAACGACATTGTGCAGTATGCCAAAGAGCGGCTCAAACGGCGCGTCAAACGGCGGCCGGTGGGCTTCAACCTGCTCCCCCAGGAATTCACGCTCGGTCAGCTCCAAACCCTCTACGAGGCGGCGCTCGGCAAGACCTTCGACAAGCGGAACTTCCGGAAAAAGCTGTTCAAGACCACCCTGCTCATTGACCTCGAAAAGAAAGCCGATGGCAGCGGACACGGGCAGCACAAGGGCAGCCAGCTGTTCGGCTTCAACCGGGAGAAATACGAGAAGATGAAGCTCACCGGTTACGACTTCCTGTTCTGAATTTCAGGACGCAAAAACGGCCCGTTCAGCGGGCCGTTTTTGATGGTGAACGTTGGGCGGATTACAGCCCAAATGCCTCGCGAACCGCATCGACGCGGTCCAGCTTTTCCCAAGGGAAGAGCGTGACTTCCACGCTGAAGGCCTTGCCGTTCGCATGGCGGAACGTCTTCGTCTTGACCTCGGGCTCGCGGCCCATGTGGCCGTAGGCCGCGGTCTCCTCGTAAATGGGCATGCGGAGTTGGAAGGCCTGCTCGATGTCGTACGGGCGCGTGGGGAAAAGCTTGCGCACCTCGTCGGCGATTTCACCGTCCGTGAGGTTCATGTGGGACGTGCCGTACGTGTTGATGTAGAAGCCCACGGGCTCCGCGACGCCGATGGCGTATGCGAGCTGCACCAAGGCTTCGTCGCACACGCCTGCGGCCACCAAGTGCTTGGCGATGTAGCGCGCGGCGTAGGCTGCACTGCGGTCCACCTTCGACGGGTCCTTGCCGCTGAAGGCGCCGCCACCGTGGGCGCCCTTGCCCCCGTACGTGTCCACGATGATCTTGCGGCCGGTCAAGCCCGTGTCACCGTGCGGACCACCAATGACGAACTTGCCCGTGGGGTTCACGTGCAGCTTGATGTCGTCGCCGAACAGGGCCTGGACGTCTTCGGACATGGTGGCCTTGACGCGGGGAATCAGGATTTCCTGCACGTCCTTCTTGATTTGGGCGAGCATGGTCTGCTCGTCCTCGTGGAAGGGGTCGTGTTGGGTCGAGACCACGATGGCTTCGATGCGCTCGGGCACGTCGTTGTCCGCGTATTGGATGGTCACTTGGGACTTGGCATCCGGGCGGAGGTACGGCATGGGGCTGTTTTCCTCGCGGCGGATGGCGGCGAGCTCGCGGAGCAAGCGGTGGCTGAGCTCCAGCGGGAGCGGCATGAAGTTTTCGGTCTCGCGGCTCGCGTAGCCGAACATCATGCCCTGGTCGCCGGCGCCTTGTTCCTCCGGGGTGGCGCGGTCGACGCCCTGGTTGATGTCGGGCGACTGCTCGTGGAGCGCGCTCAAGATGCCGCACGACTGCGCTTCGAACATGTAGTCGCTCTTCGTGTAGCCGATGCGTTCGATGACATCGCGGGCGACCTGCTGAACGTCCACGTAAGCCTCGCTTTTGATTTCGCCAGCGAGCACGACCTGACCGGTGGTCACGAGGGTCTCGCAGGCCACTTTCGACTGGGCGTCGGCGGCGAGGAAATGGTCGATGATGGCGTCCGAGATTTGGTCTGCAACCTTGTCAGGATGCCCTTCGGAAACGGACTCAGAGGTGAAGTAATAGCTCATGTGGGTGCAAAAGTAATGGGAAATCGACTTGTTCGATGCGTGCGAATTCGGCGTAACTTGCGCTCGCTTATCGCGAAAGACGGAGGGACAGGCCCTGTGAAGTCTTGGCAACCCGGGAATGGGCCGGGTGCCACATCCTCCCCGCTTCACCGCGGGAAAGATGAGCTGAGAACGGTTCTTGTGGAACCCTTCCGCCTGCGCGAACGAGCACTCAATTTTTCGATCGCCACGGCATGAATACGACTTCTGAACGCTCCTTGGAACAGGCCGCCGCCAAGCGCGTCCTCATCCTCGACGGGGCCATGGGCACGATGATCCAGCGCCACCGCCTGACGGAGGAGGACTTCCGCGGGGAACTGTTTGCGGGGCACGAACGCCCGCTGAAAGGCAACAACGACCTGTTGTGCTTGACGCGACCGGATGTCGTGAAGGGCATCCACGCGGAGTACTTGGAGGCGGGCGCGGACCTCGTGGAAACGAACACGTTCAGTGCGACGCGCGTGGCCCAAGCCGATTACGGGTTGGAGGACTGGGCATTCCGCATCAACGAGGCCGCTGCGCGCATTGCTCGGGAAGCGGCCGATGAAGCGGAGGCGCGGACGGGGGTGCCGCGGTTTGTGGCGGGTGCGCTGGGGCCGACGAACAAAACCGCCTCGCTGTCGCCGGACGTGAACCGACCGGGGTTCCGCGCCATCACCTTCGAAGAGCTCGTCGTAGCGTACCGCGAGCAGGCGGAAGGGCTGATGGCCGGAGGGGCCGATGCGCTGCTCGTGGAAACGATTTTCGACACGCTGAACGCGAAGGCGGCGTTGTTCGCCATCGAGGAGGCCTTCGACGCAAAGGGGGCGCGTTTGCCCATCCTGATTTCGGGGACGATCACGGATGCTTCGGGGAGGACGTTGAGTGGCCAAACCACGGAGGCCTTCCTCATTTCCCTGCAACACGTCCCGGCCTTCAGCATCGGCCTGAACTGCGCCTTGGGAGCCGAACAGCTCACGCCCTTCCTCGAGGTCATGGCGCGCGAGGCCCCGTGCCGCGTGAGCGCCTACCCCAACGCCGGCCTGCCGAACGAACTTGGCGAGTACGACCAAGGCCCGGACGCGATGGCCGAAGCCGTGCGCCCCTTCCTCCAACAGGGCTGGCTGAACATCCTCGGGGGCTGCTGCGGCACCACGCCCGCGCACATCGCCGCCCTCGCCCGCGTGGCCGCCGACTACTCCCCTCGCCCAGTTCCCGCCTCATGAGCCGCAACACGACCCTCCAACTCGCCGGACTCGAACCCCTCAACGTCACACCCGAGTCGAACTTCATCAACATCGGTGAACGCACGAACGTCACCGGCAGCCGGCGATTTGCCCGGCTCATCCGCGAAGGACAGTACGACGAAGCCCTTGCCATCGCGCGGGAACAGGTGGAAGGTGGGGCGCAGATTTTGGACGTCAACATGGACGAAGGCCTCATCGACGGCGTCGAAGCCATGCGCACCTTCCTGAACCTCATTGCCTCCGAACCGGACATCGCCCGCATTCCCATCATGATCGATTCGAGCGATTTCGCGGTCATCGAAGCGGGCCTGCAAGTGCTGCAGGGCAAGGGTGTGGTGAATTCGATTTCGCTCAAGGCGGGCGAGGCGGAGTTCTTGCAGCAGGCGCGCACCATTCGGCGGTATGGGGCCGCGGTCGTGGTGATGGCCTTCGATGAGGAGGGCCAAGCCGATTCGTACGAGCGGCGCATTGCGATTTGCGAGCGGGCGTACCGCTTGTTGGTAGACCAAATCCACTTCCCCCCCCACGACATCATCTTCGACCCCAACGTCTTCCCGGTCGCCACCGGCATGGCGGAACACCGGCGGAACGCCCTCGACTTCATCGAAGCGACCGCTTGGATCCGCACGAACCTGCCCGGCGCCCACGTTTCCGGCGGGGTCTCCAACGTCAGCTTCTCCTTCCGGGGCAACCCCGTCGTGCGCGAGGCGATGCATTCGGCCTTCCTCTACCACGCGATCCGCGCGGGCATGGACCTCGGCATCGTGAACCCCACGCTCCTCGGCGTGTACGATGACATCCCCGCCGACCTCCTCGAACGGGTGGAAGACGTCCTGCTCGACCGGCGCGACGACGCCTCCGAACGGCTGCTGGCTTGGGCCGACGAGCACGGCAGCTCCGAGGCGGCTTCCGGCGCGGTGCGCGCGCAGGCCGCGTGGAAGGAACTGCCCTGGCGGGAACGCCTGCAACACGCGCTCATCCAAGGCCTCACAGAATGCGTCGAGGAAGACGCGGAAGCGGCCCGACAGGAGCTCGGCTCGCCGCTCGCCGTCATCGAAGGGCCGCTGATGGACGGCATGAACGAAGTCGGCGACCGCTTCGGCGCGGGCAAGATGTTCCTGCCCCAAGTGGTCAAGAGCGCCCGGGTCATGAAGCAGGCGGTCGCCTACTTGACGCCCTTCCTCGAAGCCGAAAAAGCCGGCGGACGGCCCGCGGCCACCGTGGTCCTCGCCACCGTCAAGGGCGACGTGCACGACATCGGCAAGAACATCGTCGGGGTGGTGCTCGGGTGCAACGGCTACCGCGTGGTAGACCTCGGGGTGATGGTGCCCAAACACGACATCCTCGACGCCGCCGAGCGCGAAAGGGCCGACGTCATCGGCTTGAGCGGGCTCATCACGCCCTCGTTGGAGGAAATGGCGGAGGTGGCCGAAGCGATGGAGGAGCGCGGAATGACGCAACCGCTGCTCATCGGCGGAGCGACCACGTCGCGGGTGCACACAGCGGTCAAGCTCGCCCCCCGGGCGCCGTCGGTGGACGTGGTGCACGTGAACGACGCGTCGCGCGCGGTTCCGGTGGTGGCGCAACTCGTGTCGGAGGCGCAGCGCGCGGGGTTCATCGCGGGAGTGAAGGCCGATCAAGAGAAGGTGCGGGCGCAGTACGCGCGGGATCGGGAGGCGAAGTCGTTGTTGCCGATTGAGGTGGCGCGCGAGCGGGCGGTGGCCTTGGGGGCGTCGGGGCCGGAGCCCGCGTTGCCCGGGGTGCACGCGTTCGAGCGCGTGGACGTGGCGGTGTTGCGGGAACTGATCGATTGGGGACCGTTCTTTCGGGCGTGGGGCTTGGCGGGGGCGTTTCCGCGGATCCTGGACGACGAGGTCGTGGGGGAGGAAGCGCGGAAGGTGCTTGTGGACGCGGAGGCGTTGTTGGACCGGTGGGAGTCGGAGGAGTCGATTCGGCCGTGTGCGGTGGCGGGGGTGTTCGGGGCGCGGCGGGTCGGGCCGGAGTCGGTGGCCGTGGGGCCGCTCGGGGTGCGGTTTGAGTTCCTGCGGCAGCAGCTGCCCCAGCGGGATGGGGTGCAGCGTTCGCTGGCGGACTTCATCGCCGAGGAGGACCACATCGGCTGCTTTGCCACGGCCGTCCACGGAGTCGAGGCGTGGGCCGCAACCGCCGCTGAGGGTGGGGACGACTACGCTTCCATCCTCGCGAAGGCGGTGGGCGACCGGCTCGCCGAGGCGCTTGCCGAATGGTTGCACCGGGAGGTGCGGGTGCGGATTTGGGGGTACGCGCCGGAGGAGTCGTGCACGGTGGAGGAACTGATTCGGGAGCGGTATCGGGGGATTCGGCCGGCGCCGGGGTATCCCGCTTGCCCGGATCACGAGGACAAACGCGGGATTTGGGAACTGCTCGACGTGGAGGGCCGGCTCGGCATTCGGCTGACGGAGACGCTCGCCATGACCCCGGCGGCGGCGGTTTCCGGGTATTATTTCGCGCACCCGGAGGCCCGCTATTTTGCGGTGGGCTTGGTCGGGGGCGATCAACTGGACGACTATGCGGCGCGGCGCGGCATGGTGCATGAAGTGGCGCGGAAAGCGCTTTCGATGAATTTGCATTTGGCATGAAAATCACCCAACACCTTCACGAGGCGAAGCGCACGCTGTTCAGCTTCGAACTCCTGCCGCCGCTCAAAGGCGAGAACATCGGCCGCATCCACGACGTGGTGGAAGAGCTGATGCCGTTCGAACCGTCGTTCGTCGACGTGACCTACCACCGCGAGGAATACGTGTACCGGGAAGTTCAATCCGGGCTGCTGCAGAAGCGCACGGTGCGCAAGCGGCCGGGAACGGTGGGCATTTGCGCCGCGATCCAGCACAAATACAACCTCGACGCCGTGCCGCACATCATCTGCGGGGGCTTTTCGAAGGAGGAGACGGAGAACGCGTTGATCGATTTGGACTTCGTCGGCGTGGACAACGTGCTTGTGCTGCGCGGCGACCCCATCCGGAGCGAAGGCCGATTCAAGGCGGAGGCGGACGGGCACGCGTACGCCATCGACCTGCTGAACCAGGTCGCGGACATGAACCGCGGACAGTACCTCGACCCCGAACTGCGCAACACGAACGCCACGGATTTTTGCATCGGCGTGGCGGGCTACCCGGAAAAGCACTTCGAGGCGCCCAACGCGGCAAGCGACCTCCGTTGGCTCAAGCGCAAAGTGGAAGACGGCGCCGAGTACGTCATCACCCAAATGTTCTTCGACAACCAAGCCTACTTCGACTTCGTGGCGGCTTGCCAGGCGGCGGGCATCCACGTGCCCATCATCCCCGGCCTCAAGCCGCTCGCGAACCATCGGCAACTGCAAGCCCTGCCCCAAAACTTCCACGTGAACATGCCCGACGAGCTCGTGCAAGCGGTGGAAGCAGCGAAGGACGACCGGGAGGTGCGCGCGATCGGCGTGGAATGGTGCATCGCCCAAGCGAAGGAGCTGAAGGCGGCGGGCGTGCCTGCCCTGCACTTCTACACGATGGGGCGTCCGGAGCCGACGGCCACCATCGCGCGGGCGGTTTTCTAATTGCTGGCATCACGCATCCTGATGCGCGATTGGTGCGGTGCGGTGGACCTTTGCAGCATGGTACGCATTGGAACCGACTGGAAGCACGCCGCGGCGCTGCTGATGCGCGGGGCACTGGTGGCCCTGCCCACGGAAACCGTTTACGGCCTCGCAGGCCGAAGCGATGACCCCACGGTGCTGAGACGCATCTACGCCGCGAAAAACCGACCGGGAAACAACCCGCTCATTCTGCACTGCGCGAACTTGGACATGGTGAGGGAAGTGGCGCACTTGGATGGCGAGGCCTTGCAACTGGCCGAGGCGTTCTGGCCGGGGCCGCTGACCCTGTTGCTGCCCCGGCGGGAGGGCGTGTTGGACGAGGCGTGCGCGGGGTTGCCGCGGGTGGCGGTGCGCATCCCCGACTCGGAGCAGTTCCGTGCGGTGATCGCTGCGGTGGGCGTGCCGTTGGCCGCGCCGAGTGCGAACATGAGCGGCTACGTGAGTCCGACGCGGGCGGAGCACGTGCTGGCGGGGTTGGGCACGCGCGTGGACCACATCCTCGACGGCGGGCCGTGCACGGCGGGCATCGAGTCGACGATTGTGGGGTGGAACGCGGACGGCGTGGGCGAGGTGTACCGGTTGGGCGCCTTGACGCAGCAGGTTTTGGCGGACCAAACCGGCCGTCCCTATCCCCTGCACCAACCCGATCTTCAACGGCCCGAAGCGCCCGGGGCGCTCGCCCACCATTACGCCCCGCACACGCCGGTCTGCATCGACCTGCCGCAGCCGGGGGACGCATGGGTCACGTGGTCCGAGCGCGCGGCGGAGTGGTCGGGTGAGCCGGGCGTTCACCACCACCGGCTCTCTGCGACGGGCGACCTCGCAGAGGCGGCGCGCAACTTGTACGCCGCCCTCATCGAACTGGACGGAAGCGGAGTGAAGCGCATCTGCATCGAGCCCTTCCCGGAATCGGGACTCGGAGAGGCCTTGCGCGAACGGGTGCAACGTGCGGCGGCGCGGCCACAAAATTCCTCGGCCGCATGAGCGCCTCGCTCCTGCTGGAGAACCTGACGAATCCTGCGCTGCTGTTCTTCCTATTGGGCATCTTCGCGGTGCAGATCAAATCGGATTTGGCCATCCCGGAGACGTCGTCGAAATTCATCTCGCTCTACCTCCTCTTTGCCATCGGATTCGAAGGCGGGCAGGAGATGGCGCACAGCCCGTCGGGCGCGGAATTTCTGCGGGCGGCGTTGCTGGGCGTAGGACTGGCGATGGCGGTGCCGCTGTATGTGTTCTTCCTTGCTCGGGCCAAATTTGGTTCCGAAAACGCCGGCGCCATCGCGGCGGCTTACGGTTCGATCAGCGCGGTGACGTTCGTGACGGCGGTGTCGCTGCTGGAATCGCAGGGCACGGCGTTTCATGGGCACCTCGTGGCCGTGATGGCACTGATGGAAGCGCCGGCCATTGTGGTCGGGGTGTTTTTGAAGGAACGGTTTGGGACGGGGACTTCGGATTTGTCCTGGAAGGAGGTGATTCGCCACGCCCTCGGGAACGGCAGCGTGGTGCTCATCCTCGGGAGCTTGCTCATCGGCGCCACCGCGACGGAAGCGCAGGCGGAGGGCATCCATCCGTTCACCACGGACCTGTTCAAAGGCTTCCTGGCCATCTTCCTGCTCGACATGGGGCTGGTGAGCGGCCGGGGGCTGCGGAACTTCATGAAGCACGGGGTGTTCGCGCCGGTGCTGGCCATCGTGGTTCCGCTCGTCAATGGGGCCATCACGGCGTACATCACCGGATGGTGGTTTGAGTCGCCGGGCGATCGGTTCTTATTCAGCGTGCTGGCTGCCAGTGCCTCTTACATTGCGGTGCCCGCGGCCATGCGGTTGGCTGCGCCGAAGGCAGAACCGGGGTTGTACATTCCGATGGCACTCGCGGTGACCTTTCCGGTGAATTTGACGCTGGGTTTTCCGATTTACCAGGCCATCATCGGCTGATCGGACCGCATTGAGCGGCCCACGGGAAGTGTTCCGTAACGATGGCCTCGCGCTTGGATGCGAGGTGGGATTCGAACCGCTCGCGCAGCTGCGTCACGGGTTTTCCTTTGCGACGGACGAGTTGCCAAGCCGTTTCCCAATCGCCGTGAACCGGTGTCGAAGCGATGAGGCCGAGGCGCTTCTCCGGGGCGAAGCCCGCCACGGACATCAAGGACACGCCCATGCCGGCCATGACGGCCTGCTTCACGGCTTCGTTCGTCGCGAGTTCCCAAACGGGTGAAAGGTCCACGCCGCGCGAGGCGAGGAGGCGCTCGAAGGCACGGCGGGTGCCGCTTCCCGGCTCGCGGAAGATGAGGGGCGACTCGTTGAGCCACGCTTCGAAGGCCGGGGTTTCGGGATTGGGGATGCGCCAGCCGGGCGGGGCGACGATGTGCAATTCGTTGGGGACGAGCGGAATCGACTCCACCTCCATGCGTTCGGGCGGGAGGCTGACCAGCGCGTAATCGATGGCGTTGTCTTCGAGGAGTTCGATGACGCGGCTGCGGTTGGTCACTTCGAGCTGGATGGCCACATGGGGGTGGTCGGCGGCGAAGGCCGCGAGGAATCGGGGAAGCACGTATTTGCCGGTGGAGACGGTGGCAATCGAGAGGTTGCCGGTCCATTCGCCGGGTTGTTCCGAGCGTTTGCGGTGGATGGAATGGGCTTCGGCGAGGATGGATTTGGCATGTTCCAAGACCTCTTCGCCAAACGGCGTCAAGTCCATCCGGCGGCCCACCCGCTCGAACAACGGGCGCTCAAACCCGTCTTCAAACCCCCGCAGCTGCATCGAAACCGCCGGCTGAGTCAAATGCAACTCTTCGGCTGCCCGGGTTACGCTGCCCGCCGAGACCACCGTCACGAACGCGCGCAATTGCTGAAGGGTGAAGTTCATGCAAGCAGAACAAGGCCGCGCGGAATTCAGTTCATCCGCGAAAACATCACAAAGCTTGATGTGTGGATTCAGCATCGGTTATTTTTGTTTCTTGTCTCGACCATCAATTCCATGACCTCATGAACATCAATCATTCACCATAACCTGTTCTCATGCCAAAAACAGAAGATTACTTGGCCCTGGAAGGGGCCATCAACCAAGCGTTTCAGGAGAGCTTGACGCCCTTCGAGGCCTTCCGCCTGTTGCAGAGCGGCCACGAGCGCTTCCTCAACCACCTGACGCACCGACGATCCCGTGGCAACTTGCTCGCGGATGCGGCCACCGGCCAGTTTCCCTACGCTGCGGTGCTGGGATGCATCGATTCGCGCGTTCCGGTGGAAGAGGTGTTCGACGCGGCGTTCGGCGACATGTTCGTGGCGCGCGTGGCGGGCAACACCGTCAGCTCCGACATCCTCGGCAGCTTGGAGTACGCATGCAAGTATGCGGGGGCGAAATTGATTTTGGTCCTCGGGCACACGAAATGCGGAGCCGTTCAAGGCGCGTGGAGCAAGCTCGAAGACGGCCACATCACCGACCTGCTCCTGCACATCGAACCCGCGGTGCGCGCGGTCCAATCCGTCCGCGGCACGGAACCGAGCGACGACAACCTGAATGCGTGCGTTGAAGCCAACGTGTCGCACACCGTGAAGCAGATCCGGGAAAAGAGCACCATCCTTTCGGGCATGGAGGCGGCCGGACAAATCGCCGTAGTCGGCGGATTGTATGACGTGTCCACCGGGCACGTGGAATTTGTGGTCCAGCCGAGCTGGGCGGCCGAAAAGGAAACGGCCTGATGGACGCGACGCGATTCCGTTCGATGCGCATTTGGATTGCGGTGCTGGCGAGCCTGTGGCTTGTGGTGCAGTGCGCTTCGGTGGTGGAATCGCATTTGGTTTATGCCCAATGGGTTGAAACCGAAGACTCCCAAGATCCCCCTTGGTCGGACGAGGCAGAGAGCGAGCGAAGTGATGCCGACGAGAGCGAAGACGAGGAGCGAGAAGACGAGGTCAAGGTACTGATTTGGAGCTCGATGGCGACGGAAGCCCTCCGATCGCTGGGCTCCCAATTGCACGACCCGTCAGTGGTGCCCGAGCGGGCGGGGCACGGACTGCCCCTGACTCCCCCTCCGAGGCGAAGCTGACCCTTCCGCACTTGACGCGATGACGCGTCTCTTTTTTCAGCCCCTAAAACCGCTGGCTCACGCCGGATTCAACCTTTGCCTTCATGTTCAAGCACGTCAAAAACGACCTGCCCGCATCCATCGTGGTGTTCCTCGTAGCACTGCCCCTTTGCCTCGGAATCGCCCTCGCCTCTGGCGCCCCTCCCCTTTCTGGAATCATCGCCGGCATCGTCGGCGGCCTCGTGGTGGGCGCGCTTTCAGGCTCGCCCCTCGGCGTCTCCGGCCCCGCTGCCGGCCTCACCGTCATCGTACTCGGTGGCATCGAGTCGTTGCCCACCTTTGAATTGTTCCTCTCCGCGGTTGTCCTCGCCGGCGTCGTCCAAATCGCCCTCGGCCTCCTGCGCGCGGGCGTCATCGGTCTGTACTTCCCGTCAGCCGTCATCCAAGGCATGCTCGCGGCCATCGGCATCATCATCTTCCTCAAGCAGATTCCCCACGCGGTGGGCTACGATGCGGATCCGGAGGGCGAGATGGAGTTCCTGCAAGCGGATGGCTACAACACGTTCTCGGAGTTGTGGCACGCTGGCGCGCTGTTCGAGCCGTGGGCCATTCTGATTGCATTGGCGTCACTGGCGGTGCTGCTGGTTTGGGAAACGAAGTGGATGAAAGGCCAAACCTGGGCCCGCCTCATCCCCGGCTCCCTCATCGCCGTCCTCCTCGGCGCCATCCTCCAATTCATCGCTCCCGCCGAGCTGGCCCTCAGCGCCGACCACCTCGTGAACATCCCCATCGCAGCGGACGTCACCTCCCTGTTGAGTTTCCCCGACTTTTCGATGGTGTTCAGCAAGGAGATTTGGACCCTCGCCATCACGCTGGCGGTGGTGGCCTCGCTCGAAACCTTGCTCTGCGTGGAAGCCACGGACAAGCTCGACCCGCACAAGCGCGTCACCCCAACGAACCGCGAGCTCGTGGCGCAAGGCCTGGGCAACGCGTTCAGCGGGCTCATCGGCGGTCTGCCCGTGACGCAGGTCATCGTGCGCAGCTCGGCGAACATCCAAAGCGGTGGCGTGACGAAGCTCAGTGCCATCCTGCACGGGGCCTTTCTCCTCATCGCCGTCCTGACCATCCCGCAGTGGCTGAACCTGATTCCGTTGGCAAGTTTGGCGGCGATCCTGTTGGTCGTGGGGTACAAACTGGCCCGACCCGCGACCTTCGTCCGGCTCTACAAGGAAGGACAGCGCCAATTCGTGCCGTTTCTGGTGACGGTGCTGGCCATTGTGTTCACGGATCTGCTCGTGGGCATCGGCATCGGTTTGGCCACGGCCATCGTGACCATCCTCCTCGACCACTACCGCCGTCCGTTCACGGAATACCACATCGATCCCACCACGCGCACCTGCGTCATCACGCTTCCGGAAGATGTCACGTTCCTGCACAAAGCGGGCATCCGCGAGGCGCTCGCCTCCATCCCCAATGGCGGCAGCATTCGGCTCGATGCCTCCAAGGCCCAACGCGTGGATCCGGACGTCCTCGAAATCATCCGCGACTTCCGCATGCACGCGGCCACCGACGACATCGCGGTGGAATACCTCGAACCGACGGCGGCTGCGGGACCTGAGAAGCCCTTGCCCGAGTTCAAAAAGGCGTTACTTCTTGCGGAAGAAGAGTCGCAACGCAGCGCCTGAAAAATCGTAAGCCTCCCGCAAGTGGTTCTCCAAGAACCGCTTGTAGGGGTCTTTCACGTATTGCGGTAGGTTGCAGTAAAACGCGAACGTTGGCGTCTGTGACTGCAGTTGGGTGACGTACTTGATGCGCACCATCTTGCCCTTGAACATCGGGGGCGGCTGGTGGTTCACAATGGGCAGCATGAACTCGTTCAACTCGCTCGTGGGGATGTGCCGACGGCGGTTCTCGTTGACGTGCAACGCCTCTTCGAACGCCTTGATGATGCGTTGCTTGGTGACGTTGGATGTGAACACGATGGGCACGTCCGTGAACGGAGCGATGCGCTCCCGAATCTTCTCCTCGTAGGCCGCCATGGTGTTGTGGTCCTTCTCGATGAGGTCCCACTTGTTCACCACGATGACGATGCCGCGGTAGCTGCCCACAGCTTGCCAAAACACGTGCAAGTCCTGCCGCTCGAACCCCTGTTGCGCATCGATGAGCAACATGCACACGTCGCTTTCGTCGATGCTCCGGATGGTCCGAAGCGTGCTGTAGAACTCGAGCTGGTCTTCCACTTGCTTGCGCTTCCGCAATCCCGCGGTATCGACCAAATCGAAATCGAACCCAAACATGTTGTACCGGGTATGGATGCTGTCCCGCGTCGTGCCTGCGATGTCGGTCACGATGTTGCGCTCCTGGCCCAATAAGGTATTGATGAGCGTGCTCTTGCCGACATTGGGGCGACCGATGACGGCAATCTTAGGGACATCGCTCTCCACCGGCTCCGGCAAATCCGGCAACTCAGCGACCAGGGCATCCAAGAACTCCCCCGTACCGTATCCGCTCGCTGCGCTGATGGCATACACCTGCGAATCCAGTCCCAAGGTGTAGAAATCGGCTGACCCCACATCGTGGGCGCCCGTATCCACCTTGTTGCAGGCCAACAACACCGGCTTGCCGCTTCGCCGCAACAGCCGCGCAATGTCCTCATCCAAATCCGTCACACCGGTTTGGACATCGACCATGAACACGATCAAGTCGGCCTCCTCCACACTCAACTGAACCTGGCTCCGGATGGCGGCCTCGAACTTGTCATCGCTCTTCGTGATCCACCCACCGGTGTCAATGACGGTGAACGCCTTCTCCGTCCAAAGCGCATGGCCGTACTTCCGATCCCGCGTCGTGCCGCTGGTCGGATCCGTGATGGCATCGCGCGTTTCGGTCAGCCGATTGAACAGCGTGCTCTTGCCCACGTTGGGCCTTCCGACGATTGCAACCAAATTCTGCATATCCTGATCGATTCATTCCCGAAAAGAACCTTTCGGGCTTCAAACTTAATGCGTCCCAGCACACCCGTTGTGCCAACACGCAGAATTCACGACAAAAAAAGAGGGTCCCTGTTAGGGGACCCTCAAGAGTGGCGTCGACATACTCTC
>CAYMHW010000006.1:0-47487 GCA_964390365.1 uncultured Comamonadaceae bacterium
GGGTTTGGCGGCTTCGGAGGGGGCGGATTTGGTGGGGGTGGAGCAGGGGGAAGTTTTTGAACGATGGGAACAAAACGCTACCTTTAGGGTGTTGTTTTTTCGATGGGGGCAAACGGGGCTCCAAGGATTAAAATATTTTTGAATTTATAGTGCGATGAAGCTGTTTGATTTTGCATTTGTTCCGAATTATCCGCAGCCCCTCGAACGGCTTGCGGACATGGCCCGCCGCGAGCCGTGGGGCCGAAATTACCGGGTGTTGAAGAGTTACTTCAACCACATGTTTGAACAGGTGTACGCCGAAGGGCGAATTGTGGAATCCCGCGATGGGGCCTATTGCACCTTCAACACCGGCTTGACGAACTCGAACTTCGAGTCCATTTTTGCGGTGTTCGCTCGGAACGAGCGTGAGGATGCTCAGGATTGGTTCTTCCGGGGGTTCGGCATTCCAGGCTTGAAAGGCCTTGGCGAATTGCTGAGCGACGAGTTCAACTCCTTGCCGCACCGCCTGCAGTTTGGAGGCGGGCCGCAAACGTATTTCTACCCGGTTGACGCAGGTGAACCATCTTGCGATTGGGAAACCATGTGCTTGGAGAACTTGCGTCGCATTCCTTCGGGCCTGTTGATGGATGCCGTTGGAGGACGCCTTGAATTGCCCCAAACCGAAGGCATGGAGCGCGAGCAAATGCTGGAGGTATGGGAACAATTCCGGTCTGAGCTCGCTGAGCTTCCCAGCATTTTAAGCAAGTTGACTGAGGCGTGTGAATGGGCGATGGAACAAACCTTGGACCGGTGCATCGTTGATTACAAAACCGCAGTGCCTCAATGGAATGCGCGCTTGAATGAGGTGCAATTGCTCCTGCCTTTGGCCTTGACGAATCTGCGCGAGGTGGACGCGGCGGTGGCGATTCGAAAAAACGAATCGGGTCAATGGGAAGGCGTCAACCTGCTCACCCTGGACATGGCCTACAACAACGCCCGCCTCATCGCCCGTCCCGAGGCCAGCTGGCTGACGGAGGGCACACGCATCGGTCGCAAGCCCAGTGCTGCGCGCCCAACGCGTGCTCACCTCACGACATGACCGGGAAGTGCCGTATCTTTTCGAGAAAGCGCAGAACATGAAACGAACAATCCTCATCTTGACGGCCTTAGCGGGGCTTCAAACGGCCTGGGCTCAAGTCAGTTGTGGCATGGACGGATTCGCAGGCAATTCGGCTTGTTTGGAAGTGGACTTGATGAGCAGCTTGACCTTGTCCCAAGTGGGGGGAGGCAACAACGGCAACGACTGCTGGGGTTGGTTCGATGAGGCTTCAGGTCGGGAATTCGTCCTCTATGGTCGAGCGAACGGCACCGCAATCGTGGAGATCACCGACCCGGTGAATCCGGTGTACGTGGCGAACATTCCCACGGCCACGGTTTCGAGCTTGTGGCGGGACATCAAGGTTTACGGTCAGTATGCTTACATCGTTTCGGAGGCCTCTGGTCACGGAATGCAGGTGGTGGATTTGTCCCAAATCTTGAACCTGACCCCCGGACTCGTGGCCACCCTCAGTCCGGTGACCACGTACACCAGTTTTGGCAAGGCCCACAACGTCATCATCAACGAGGAATCCGGCTACGCTTATGCCGTGGGAACCAACACGTTCAGCGGTGGTTTGCACATCGTTTCGCTTGCGAATCCGGCGGCTCCCACTTTGGCCGGCGCTTACGACGGGGCCTACGCCCATGACGCACATCCCATCGTTTACAACGGTCCAGATGCCGCCTACGCAGGGCACGAGTTGGTCTTTTGTTTCAATGGATACAGCGGCATGTCCATTGTGGACGCCACCGACAAGTCCGACGTTACCTTGGTTTCGGCTTTGACCTATGCCCAGCTCGGTTACACCCACCAGGGCTGGGTGAACGACGATCACACGTTGTGCTTTGTGAACGACGAGTTGGACGAGCAGAATTACGGGAACAACACGCGCACCTACATCGTGGACATCGCCGACATCGACGCGCCCACGATCCTGGGCTTTTACGAGTCGCCCCTGCCTGCAATCGACCACAATCATTACGTCGTCGGTGACCGGTTGTTCCAAGCGAATTACCTGAGCGGACTGCGCGTGCTGGACATCTCCGATGCTGCGAACGGCAATTTGGAGCTGGTCGGTTTTTACGACACCAACCCCGAATCGGATGCGGCGAATTTTGGCGGCGCGTGGAGCGTCTATCCCTACTTCCCAAGCGGTAACGTGGCCATCAGCACGATGACGGGGCTCTACATTGTGCGACCATCGGATGCGGTTTGGGGCGTGGAAGACGTGCCGGGTTGCATGTACAGCTTTGCCGGCAATTTCAATCCCGACGCAACGGTGGACGATGGCAGCTGCGTCGAGGCGGGGTGCATGGACGAGGCGGCGCTGAATTTCAGCGCCACCGCACAGAGTGACAACGGGAGTTGCGTTTACGAGGGCGGCTCCTCGTGTGCGGAAGACGTTAACGCCGATGGGCTTGTTTCCATCCAAGACCTGTTGTTGCTGCTCGGAGCGTTCGGAAACGGCTGCGAAATTTAAGCGTCACATCCGCCAGCGAACCCGCTTGGAGGTGCTGCCTTTGCGGTAAGATTCAGGCATGCGATCGCGGATGTGGTCCCTGAACCAGTTCAAAAACCGCTCGCGCGGGAAGCTGTGGTGGGCGACCAAACTCACTTCGCGCACCGGCTGGGGTGAGGCGAACGTGCGCAACAGCCCAGCGTCGCGCTCCTCGTCTGCAGCAAGGGCAGGGATGAGCGTGTAGCCCATGCCGGCGCGCACGAGGGCCTGCAGGGAAGCGATCGAGCCGCTTTCGTACCGTACGCCTTGTGCGACGGGCCGTTCGCGGGAACAGAGGGTGAGCATTTGGTCTCGGAAACAATGGCCTTCCTCGAGCAACAGCAGCCCTTCGCCGGGCAGCGACTCCGGCGTCCAATTCGCCCGCGGCGCATCCGCATCTCCCGTGGGATGGCCAAAGATCATGAACGGCTCCGCGTACATCGGAATCTCCCGAATGGAAGGCTCGTCCACCGGGGTCACCAAAATGCCCACATCGAGCGCACCCGCTTTGAGCTGCTCGAGCATGCGCTCGGTCGTGACTTCCATCAACACCAATTCCACGCCCGCGCCCGAAGCCGCCAAATCCGGCAAGATCCGGGGCAACACATACGGGGCCAAGGTCGGAATGATGCCCACGCGATACGTCCCTTCGAGCACTTCCTGCTCCTGGTTTACCCACGCCGATAGTTCGGAAACGTTCAACATGATTTCCCGAGCCCGTGCGATGAATCCCGCTCCCATTTCCGTCGGACGGATGGGCTGAACGTGGCGGTCGAACAATGGAAAGCCCACCGCGTCTTCCAACTTCTTGACTTGCATCGTCAAGGTCGGTTGGGACACGTGACACGCCTCCGCAGCCGCCGAAAAATGACGGTGCTCATCGAGGGCAAGCACGTACCGGAGTTGTTGCAGCGTCATGCGTACGAAGGTACGCCCATCTGACGCTTCACGGGCGGTCCACCCCGTTGACAAAGTCCGTTAAGATGCGCAGCGAATCCGCCCATTCCATCCCTGGAGCTTCGAGCGCTTTCAACGCCTCCGCATCCACGCATTCGTTGTACGCGGCGAGCATGGGTTCGGCGAGTGGGAGGTACGACCAATGCCACCGTTCCGGCAGGTAGCCTGGGCGCGCGGGATCATCCGAGTACACCTGATGAAAGCCAAATTCCGCCGCATGCGCATCCAACCACTCGGCCACCCGCAACCCTTCCCCAGAGCGGAACCAATTGTTCTCGAGGTTGTTCAAGTCGACCTCGGTGCCCCAGTGGTGGCGGGAGGATCCGGGCATGGCGCTGAATCGCAGGATGTGCCGTGCTTTCTCCACGTCCGACCAGCCGGCGTATTCGGGTCGGGACCATTTCCGAGACCAAATGCCGTTCTGGTACGTGAAGTTGCGCGCGGCGCTCACGACCACGAGCCGCACCCCGTCCCGGAGCGCAGCGTCGGCCATGGCGAGGAACTGTTCGCAGGCCTCACGCCGAAGGTACAGGCCCGCCCGGTTGCTCCATTCCGCAGGAACGGGCATGAACGCCGGGTCGCGGCTGGGTTCGTTGAGGCCGATGAGCTCGGCGGTTGACCATTCGGTGGGGGATGGGGTTTGGCCTGCAAGCACCCCCGGGAGGAGCAGGAACATCGCGGTGCGCCACATGGCCGAAAGGTAAGCCGCGTATCTTTCACGCATGAAATCCGAAGCCACCTCACCCGAGGCCTACATTGCCGAATTGGCGCCCGATCGCGTCGAGGCCATCACGCGCTTGCGCGCGACCATCAACGCTTCCCTGCCCGCCGGTTTCGAGGAGGGCATGGGGTACGGCATGATCGGTTGGCACGTGCCACACAGTTTGTATCCAGCGGGTTACCACTGCACGCCTGAGTTGCCCCTGCCATTCCTGAGCATCGCCTCGCAGAAGAATTTCGTGGCGGTGTACCACATGGGAATCTACACGGATCCTCAGCTGCTCGCGTGGTTCCAAACCGCCTACGCCGCCGCAGTTCCCACAAAACTCGACATGGGAAAGAGCTGCATGCGGTTCAAACGCATGGATCGGATTCCCTACGAACTCATCGGTGAATTGGTTGCAAAGATGTCGCCTCAGGATTGGATTGAACGGTACGAGGCGGCTTTTAAGTCCTGATTATCAACAGGTAACTCGCGGGGGCATTTGTGCGTATGTACTTACATGGCACATCAATTCCCCCTCCGCATTGAATGGATGGCAGGCGCCGTTGCCGGGCTGCTGTTCGTCGGTTGTTTGAAGGAGACGCACCACTTGGATGCGGACCTCCACGTGGAGGCGCCGGCCGGGGCGTGGGGCGTTCCCCTTGCGCAGTTGGCGCTGAGCACGGACGATTTGCCGGCTTCATTTACGCAAGCGGTTGCTTCGAATGGCTTGGGGTCGGAGTTTGTTTGGTCCATGGATTTGCCGCAGCAGGTGTTTCCGATGGGGGAGGTGCTGGAATGGCCAGATTTGACGGCCGAAGCGGCGCGGGTGCTCACTTCGGACGAAATCCAAGCCATTGAATTCCTTCCCAGCGAGGAGCCTCTTACTGTGCCGCTTGAGGAGCACGTGCCGCTGACGGGGCTCGAGGACCATGAGGTGAGCCGATTGGAATTTACAGGCGGCACGTTGCGCTGCGAGGCCGTCGCTGCGCCGGGGCTCACGACGGAGGCGGTGTTGGTTTTACCGCAATTGTTCAAGAACGGCGAGCCGATTGAATTGCATCCTTCGAGTGCCTCGAATGGGGCGGTGGTGGATTTGACGGGCGCGGCCCTGCTCATGGCCCCGGGTGAAACGGAGTTGGCCGTCAGTGGAACGGTGGAGGTTGGGCGCACCGGGGCCCCGATTCAAGAGGGCGCGGAGCTCGCCTGGATCCTCACGTGGGAAGCGCCTTCCATCGGCCTGTTCGAAGGGCGGTTGGGGGCCTTGGAGCCGTTCACATTCACGGGGACTGAGGAGGTGAATCTGCCTGTTTGGTTGCAGGGTGACATCGGCTTGAGCGCGCCTGAGCTGCGCTTGAATGTGGAGCAGAATCAAGGGGTTTCGTGCGGGATCGGTTTGGCAGGCCAAATCCTGAATGCCGCCACCACCACGCCCTTCCAATGGATTCCCGACAGTCCTCCCGTGCTCCCTGCAGCCCCCGTGCCGGGAACCGCCACATCGGCCACCTTCCTGGTGAACGACGCGACCACGCAACCGCCACTCGGCACGTGGGTTTCGTCCGAATTTCGCGGCATCGCCTACGAAGCGCAGTTCGCGATCCTCGATGCCGGAGAGGAATTGCAGTTCCTCACCGCCGATGGCGCCATCGCCCTCACGCCCTCGGTGTCGGTGCCCTTCATCGGATACGCCTCCCGGATCGCTTGGCACGATACGGTCCCGTGCGACCTCGAATCGGCGCTGGCCCAACAGCTCCCGGCGCCGTGGAGCGCCAACCAGGTCGAAAAGCTGACCCTCCGATTCCATGCCGCCAACGGATTGCCCCTCGGCATCGCCGCGAAAGCGCATTTCCTCGACGCCAACGGCGCGTTCCTCGATGCACTGTTCCTCGATTCCACCACGATTTTGGAGCCAGCGGCCACGGAATCGCAGGGAACGTACGACGTGCCCTCTGCGCCCGGTCTGAGCAGTTGGGACCTGGTTTTCGAAGGCGCGGCCGTCCAGGAATTGATGGCCGCTGGGGTGCGGTCTTTGGCCATCGAGTTGACCGGTTGCACCCGGGGCGCCTTGGATGAACGGCCCGTGGCCTTCGGTCCGGGCATGGCGTTGAACCTCTCCGTCGGATTGCGCGCGGACTTGAATCCCTCGCTGCCATGAAGCCGATGCTCCTCTCAACCGCGATGACCGCGATGACCGCGATGATCGCGAGCGCCGCATGGGCTCAAGGCGACGCGGTGCTGTCCGGACTCGATTGGGTCCCCCAACAGCAAGAAACCCTGCCTCATCGGCGGCCGGTGGGGTCGGGGTTTGTCCTGCTTCCAGAAGTGCAGGCGGAATGGGCCACGAATTGGCTTCAACCCGCCCAATGGCTGGAAACCCAAGAACAAGGCACGACCTTGAATTTGAATGCTTTCTTAGCGGACGTGCACGATGCGAACCGCATGTCCACCAACGCCCAAGTGAACCTGCTCGGATGGGGCGCGGCCGTGGGCACACAAAAGCGGCACTTCATCGGGATGTCCGCGGCGGAAGTCGTTCGGACGCAACTGACCCTCCCTGGGGATGTGTTGCGGCTGCCGCTCGTGGGCAACCTGAACGAAGCGTCCATCGACGGCGATGCGTTGGCGATGCAGTTCGACCATTTCCGTCGGTACACCCTCGGCTGGCAAGCGCAGTGGACCCCGCGTTGGAGTTCCGGCTTGCGCCTTCATCACCTCCGCGGTTTCGAACACGCCCGGTTGCGCGATGCGGCCGTGAACTGGTCCACGGATTCCGAAACGTTTTCGTGGGAATTCAGCGGTGGGGCCGGGTTGGAATCGGCGGGTTTGGCCCTGTTGATGGACACGGTTCAGGGCAACACCGCTTGGGAACGAGGCCTGGGGGCGTATTTGAAGGAGGCGGGAAGCCCGGGGTGGGGGGTGGACGTGGGGGTGGCCTTTCATCCGAATGAGCGGTGGACTTTCGAGTCGAGTTTCACCGGAATGGGCCGCATTGCGTGGGATCGGGAGCTTTGGAATGCCCAATGGGCCGCGCAACCCATGGCGTTCGACGGCGTGGAATTGGGCGCTTGGGCACTCGACCCCGTGGCCGTCGAGGACAGCGCTGCGGCGCTGATTGCCGAATGGACGCACTGGGCTGACGCGGCGTTGACCGCGCAGGAATCGGCCGAATCCTTCACGTCGACGCTGCCCGGCATGTGGTTGGGCCAAATCCAGCGTCGCTTTCCCCACGGACACAGCCTCCAACTCGCAGTGCGCCACGCTTCCGCCTTCGGTACGACCTGTTCGGCAGGGGCGACCGCGCAGTTGGGCCGGTTCATGCAAGTGAATTCCACCTACACCCACGGGTCCGGTGTCCGGGCCTTGGGCGGCGGCTTCGCCATGCGCTTCGGCGGCCTGCTCCTGCACGCGGCGGTGGACAACCTGCTCGCCGCACGGGTTGCCCGCGTGGAGTGGGGGGACGACCGCTCGATGTGGTTGCCCCTCGATGCATCGCGACTTCACGCGCGGGTGGGTTTGACGTGGGTGTGGGGTCGCCCCCGAAAGCCCGAGCCAACGCGGCACGCCGCTCCTTCCACGCGGCACCCAGGCAGTTTCCAGCTCGATGCCGTCAGCTGCCCGGATTTTCAGTAAACGCCAGAGAACAGCACCGCCCGGTCAAAGTACGCTTTGCCTTCTTCCCAAAACCCGCGGAACAAGGGATTGTCCATGAAGTAAACGACTTGGCCACGGCCCACCGATTCCACCCCGATGGCCAACCGACCGGCCAATTCGGGAGCGGCGAAGTGTCCGGCGTATCCACTGATGGGCCGGTCCTCGGCGTAGACCGCCACGTTCGTGCCGTCGGCCAGCGGGAGCCAAACGTCCGTCCCTTGCTTGAGCACGAACCCGCGCTCCCCCTCCAAGAACGCAATGGGGTGCGTGGCATCGATGCGCAGCGCATAGATGGCGCCTTCAATGGAACGGGATGCCCAGTGGCGGCTGCGGTCGGCATGCGGCACGGCGAGGGCATCTTCGGGGACGTCGGGGCGCGATTGAACCGAAGTCAGTTCGGTGGATTCCCATCGGGCCACCGACCGCACGGCATCGCCGAGCGCAATGACGGTTCCGCCCTCCATCGCGAAGGCCTCCACGTCCTGAAGGGCATCGCCCCGCACCCCATCGGGCAAGACGATGACGTCCCAAGCTGACAAGTCCGGCAGACGCTCCCCATCGAGGATCGTCGGAGCCACGCCCCATTCGCGCTCGAAGTGCCACCAAATTTCCCCGAGCGAAAGCGCCCGCGTCGAGGCTCCGCCCAACACGGCAATCCGCGGCGTCCCCATCCACCGCACGGCATCCGAACCGAGGTCCACCCCGGCGGAGGCGAACCCGCTGTTGAGCGCAATGAGCGGCACGCCGGTTCGGCTCACCGCGTTCAGCGCGTCGGTCCAGTCGGCGAGCGTTTGGTCGTCCTGCAGGAACACCACCGTTCCTGCGGGCAAGTCGTGCCCGTTGAGGGAGGAAGGTTTCGTCAACAACCGACCCGCCAGCCCCGCTTCGCTGCACCGGGCGATGAAGGCGCGAGCAGCTGCCGTGTTGGGGACGATGGCGCATCCGTATGCGCTGGGCGCGAGGTCGCCTGAGGCTTCGGGGTTGAGCGGAGCGCGCTCGATTTCAAGTGGGGCTTCAACGCCGTAGCACGCGATGCCGTAGGCGTAGGGCAGGGCCCAGGCCGTGATGTCGTAGGTCAGGGAGTCCTCGAGGAGGGGCTGGGGATCCATCAGGGCTTGGACGAGGCCGCCATGGGGCTGGTTCGCGGGGATGATCCAGTCGCCGGCATTCCAAGTGACGGGGCGCCGCTCGGCTTGGAGGTAGTCGTAGCCCGGCATGGCCTTTTTCGGGGCCGGCGCGTGGCCGTAAGCGATGCCGTGCTGGTCGAGGAAGGGGAGGAGTTCCGTGAGTTGAGGTTGGTCGGCGGGCAGGATGTAGGCGCCGAAGGCTCCGGGGGCGCCGGCGCGCGAGCGGGCAAAGTAGGCGTCGGATTCGGCGAGGAGGGTGGGGGTTTGGCCTGCGCACACATCCAGCAGCGCGAAGGAACTGTGCACGTGGTTCTTCACCCGATGGGCCAAATCCAACACCTTCCCATTCTCCAACCGCACAGCAGCAGCCGACCGCGGGCCGCCCCCTTGCTCGTACGTCATCCCAATCGCCCCGCGGAAAATCGGGTAAGTATCCCCGTAGCTCGGGTAGAACAAATCGAAATCCTCCCGCGTGAAGTACCGCTCCCCGCGGGCATCAAAATCCGCCGCGGCGGCCTCCCCGACGAGCTCCTGGAACCGGCGCTGCCACGGCGTGATGAGCTCGTGGTACGGCGCGGCGGCCGGGGCGAAGTAGTACGGGCTGTTGTAGCCCATTTCGTGGAAATCCCCGTGAACGTGGGGCAGCCATGCGTTGTACATCGCGAGCCGCGCCTGCGTTTCCGGCTGACGCGCCCAGGCCCAGTCCCGGTTCAGGTCGAACAAGTAGTGGTTCACGCGTCCGCCCGGCCAGGGTTCCACGTGCGACCACTCCGCAGGTTCGGGGTTCAGCGGGGAAGTGCTGCGCTGCTCCACGAAGTGCACGAACCGGTCGTGGCCATCGGGGTTCAGACACGGGTCGACCAGGACGATGAGGCGCTCGAGCCAAGCGGAGGCTCGGTCGCTCTCGGGGTCTGCCAATTCCGCCATGACTTCAAGGGCGGCCTCGGTGCAGGAGGCTTCGTTTCCGTGCACGTCGTAGCTCAACCACACCACTGCGAGCTCATCGAATCGCTCGTCCGTGGGGCGGCCTTCAGCCCGGGCTTGTTGGTTCGACCGAATGGCATCGAGGGCGGCGATGTGTTCGGGGAGCCCGAAGGCGAGGAGCTGCAAGGGACGGCGTTCGGGGGTGGTTCCGTAGTTCATGAGCGCAACCCGATCGCTGGCCGCTGCGAGCGAATCGGCCCACTGCGCCACTTCGTAATGCCAATGGTAACGCACTTGCGCCTGAAGGGGGGAGGTCAGCGCACCGACCAGGGCCGCAGTAACGAGGAGGAATTTCATGGTGCGAAGTTAGTTTTTCGCGGGGCGGGTTGCATCTTCGAGCCATGAAAACGGTGTGGACGTTGCCCGAGGATTGGCCGGTGGAGGCGGTGGCTGTCGTGGTGAGCGATCGCCGTTCGATGACCTTGCGGTTTGATGCGGCGCGGGGCCTTGAGTTGCGCATGCCGCGGGCGATGAGGGATGCGGAGGCGCTTGCGTTTGTCCTTTCGAAAAAGCACTGGGTGACGCGCCAAATCCAACGCACAGCCGCCCACGCGGCCCAGTTCCCGCCTCCGGCGCCCGGCGAGCTCTGGTGGCGCGGGGAGCCGCTGCTGCTGGTCCACGAACCGGGAATTCGACGGGCACAGCGCAACGAAGGGGTTTGCCTCGTGGATTTCCATCGGGCGGAGGCGCAATTGCGGGCGGGGCTCCGGGCGGATTTGGCCCAGCGCATTGCGGCTGTCATGGCGGAGGCTGTGCCGGAGGGGCCCCGGCCTTCGGCCATTCACATTCGCCGCATGAAATCCCGCTGGGGCAGTTGTTCCCGCGATGGCCGGATGCGCTTCAACGAGGCGTTGGGCCACCTGGACGACCGCTGCGTGCGCTACGTGGTTTGCCACGAGCTGGCGCATTTGGTGCATTTCAACCACAGCGCTGCTTTCTACGCGTACTTGGGCCAAATCCTGCCCACCCACCGCGAAGACGAGCGCCACGTGCACGCCCACCAGCACGTCCTCGTCCACGGCGGCTACGCCCTGCCCGACCCCCAATGAAAAAGCCGGCACAGGCCGGCTTTCGTAGTTCGCAAGCGCACTCTTTCAAGTGGAAGCTCTTCCCGCGCTCTCCAGCGCTGGAACTGAAATGGGTGCGGTGTGCAACGATTCGCTGCGATCACCAATCATCATCTTCGTCCCCTTCCTCGTCGTCGAAGTCCCAATCGAAATCTTCGTCGTCGTCTTCAGGGTCGAATCCGTAAAACAGATCCTGCATAGCTCAAGAATGAACTGGGTGAAACAAAGAAAGAACTGCCGCCAAAGTAGACACCATTTGTCACCATTCAACCACTTGCGGCAAAATTTTTATGCGGTGCGGCTGCGCTCCATGGATGCTTGATATTCAGCTTTCCACCAACGAATTCAGCGCACGGCTGATGCCGCTTTCCGACTTGAGGTCATTCAGGCGATTCCGATCCCAGCCCACCACGCCCTTCCACTCGAGTCCAACGTAGGCCGCCATGCGTTCCATCGGCTTGCAAAGCGCATCCAACGTGGTGGCGTGCTTGCCCTCGGTTTGGTAATCGTCCAAACGACCGCCCACTGTAATGCTGCACGCAAGGCTTCGCCCGCCCAACTGCCCGCCATCGGGCCCAAAGGCCCAACCCCAAGTGAGCACTTCGTCCATCCAACGCTTCAAACAGGCGGGGGTTCCATACCAGTACAATGGAAATTGGAACACTACCACGTCCGCACGTTCCACGGCGCGCTGCTCCTCAACCACGTCGAGGGGAGAATCATCGATCCAGCGGATTTCGGCGGCGCCTTCGGCGGACCACGCCGCTGCGAGTTCCCGATTCAGTTGGCTTTTCTCCTGCTCAGGATGCCCCACTATCACCAACACGTTTTGTTTATTCATCGATCCCTTACTGTGAAAACCCGGCTCAAATTGAAGCCGAAATAAATGTTCCCATCCGACCACTTGCCCGCTGTTTCTGTGAGGAATGCGCGCTCGAACATGCCCCGGGAATTCGTCATGTGCAGCTGGAACACGTGTCCGCCCGTTTCGATGTCGACCCCCAAGCTCAAGCTGTTGGTGTAGGCCTCGTTCGGATTCAATCGCAGGAAGTATTCGCCGTTCACACTCACGCGCTGGGAGAGCTTGTAGCGCCCCCCTGCGCCGATCAGGTATTCATCGTGCGCTTCGTCGGGTGTGGCGACCAAATTGCGATGCACTACCGAAGGCGTCAAGGCGGCACTCAGCTTTGGACTGAATTTGCGCGCAATCACCAATTGGTGGGTGTAACTCAGGCGCGAACTGAAGAAATTTTCGCGATCCGGTTCGGTCCACCGCAAGCCGTTGCAAGCGAGGGCCGAGTACCCGGTGATGCTCAACGGAATCGTGCTCGACTGGCGCAGCAACCGCGCCTTCACGTTGGCCTCGTATGTTTTCTGAAAGGTGTTCCGGGCCACGCCGACTGCCAGCCGGTCCGTGATGCCGTAGTCGAACCCCATCCGCATGCTCGCGTTGTCGAGGCCCCACAGGTCGTAGGCCCCGTCGCTGATTTGGCCAAATCGGTGCGCGATCACAAAGTGCAGCACGCCGCCCGCAGGCGTTTCGTTGCTCTGTCCATTGATGACGCGCGTGTCCTTGAAGGTGGCCGCAACGGGAACATCCGGTGTTTCCACCGGTCCGAGGAGGTCGAGCAAGTCATCCTGCGCCGACGCAGCGACGGACAGGGCGACCCCAACCGCCGCGAACAAACAACGAGCAAGCGCACTCATCGCGGAGTCAATTCAGCGCGCAAGGTGACCGAAATGGATTCGGCAATTTTTGAGCGCACGAGCTTCGGAATGGGGATGGCGTGGTCCTCCGTGGGCACCTCAAACTGCGCCTCCAACTTCCATCCCGATCCGGTCCGAACCGCCGTTCCAGCCACCTCGCGCTCCACGCTTACGCCGTGAACGGTGAACGTGCCCGTCGCCGTGACAGGTTGGCTCGCGCCCACCGCTGCATTGGGGTCCAAGCCGCTCAATTTGCCTTGGAACGTGGCCGATGGGTACTTTTCCGATTCGAGGTAATTCTCGTTGAAGTGCTCTTCCATCAAGGCCTTTTCGAAGTGGAAGGAGATGATGGGCACTTGAAAGGCAATGCTTTGGGTGGCCAAATCCATCACCGCACTCGCTTGCTCAGTCACCGCCGAAATGTCTTCCGCCGGGGTGCTGGAAAAGAAGTCCACGTGCGCCGAGCGCGTCATGAATTGCTGGGCTTCGGCCCAAGTTGCAGCCAACAGGCCCAAGGCCGTCAGCGAGAGGTTAACGAGGTGTTTCATGTCTTTTGTTAATTGGCTGGGGCTCCGTCATCGATCCATTGGCTGATGGCGGCAATGTCGCATGCACCGAGTGCCCCCGATGGCGGCATGAGCAAAGGATTTCCTTCTTCGAGGGAGATGCGTTCCAACAGGCTTCCAGCCAACGCTGCATCGCTGATGGCTTCGTGCCCCGCAAGCAGCAGGCCTCCGCTCGGCGAAGCTCCGCTGTGGCACGATTCGCAGTGGTTTTCAATGAGGGGCTTGATGCGCCCCGCAAAGCCCACGTTGGTGCTGTCGCACGCGAGGTTGGGGTACAGTTCGGATTCTACGTCGTAGTAGCATCCTTGCGTCAAGCCGATGGTTAGAACGAAGCAAGCACTGAGTTTCCAGGGAGTCATCATCTCGAATCAATTGTTGGGCATTCCGTCTGCTATCCAAATCTCAAACAACCGAACCTCGCACTCGTTCAAAGCCGATCCCGCCGGCGGCATCGCCACGGCACCGGGCTCGTGGCGAATGCTCCCCATCAAATTCGAGTAGCTGACGGCGCTCGTGACGTGGGCGTGGGTGGTCAAATCGACGCCGCCGTCCGGGCTCGCTCCGCTGTGGCAACCAACGCACCCCGTCGTGAGCAAGGGAACCAGGCTGCCGGAATACGTCACCGCGGTGGTGTCGCAGCTGGAGCAGCTGAGGTTGAGTGCGCCTTGCTCGATCCAATCGGTGAGCACGGCAATTTGTTCGTCGGTGAGCGGGGCGTTTGGCGCTGGTGGCATGCGATCCTCACCGGTCTCGAAGAGCACTTCGATGAGCTCGCTCTCGGCGGCGTTGCCCGCCACGACCAGGCCGTTGTGGTCCATGATGGAGGCGTAGGACTCGATGACGATGCCTTCTTCGTGCGAGAGGGCGTCGTGGCAATTGGTTTGGCCACATGAAGAGACCAAAAGCGGGAGCACATCCTGCTGAAAGTAAACCACATCCGGGTCACACGGCTCCTCATAAACGAACGGTTCATCGCCGGTGCCCGGCGGATCAATGCGGTGCTGGCAAGCCGACCACATCAACGGAGCGGCAACGGCGGCCACCAAAACGGAACGATTAACTGGGTTCTTCATGTTGGCATTACGAACACCTTGTTGGGGGGCTTGGGTGATTTAGGCAAATTAACAACGTTGTGGAATCCGTCCCATTTGGAAACCCGCTTTGACCCCTTGTTGCTTGTGGAATGTTCGCGATATTCGCGGCAACGAAGAAGTCATGGGAAGAGCATTTGAATTCAGGAAGGAGCGGAAGTTCAAGCGTTGGGCTGCAATGGCCAAAACCTTCGCTCGGTTGAACAAGGACATCATCATCGCCATCCGCGAGGGCAACAGCGCCGACCCGGAGATGAACCCCCGCCTGCGCGCCGTATTGCAGAACTGCCGTGCGGCCAACATGCCCAAGGACAACGTCGAGCGCGCCATCAAGAAAGCCACCGACAAGGACACTTCGGATTACAAGCAGGTCACGTTCGAGGGCTACGGCCCCCACGGCATCGCCGTCTTCGTCGAGACGGCAACGGACAACAACAACCGCACGGTCGCCAACGTCCGAAGCTACTTCAACAAGTACAACGGCAGCCTCGGCACCAGCGGCAGCGTCGAATTCATGTTCGATCACGTGTGCTTCTTTAAAATCAAGGCGGAAGGATTGGACGCCGAGGAGTTGGAATTGGAGTTGATCGACTTCGGTGCTGAGGACGTGGGACAAGACGGCGATACCATCATGATTTACGGTCCGTTTGAATCGTTTGGTTCATTGCAGAAAAAGCTGGAAGAAGACGGGCGCGAGATCATCGAGTCCGGCCTTGACCGCATCCCCACGACCACGAAAGAACTCGATCCTGAGGCAACGGCGGAGGTGGAAAAATTGCTCGAGAAAATCGAAGCCGATGAGGACGTTCAAAACGTCTTCCACACCATGAGCTCCTCTACGGAGGAGTGAGTCAGTGGCCCGCGTTGGGGGCCATGCGCCACTCGAACACTTCGAGTTCGAAATAGGGGGCGGCGGCGAGCAGGTGATCGAGGATGTCGGCCATCAAGGCCTCGTATGCGACCCATGCTTTGTCCTTGGCAAAGCAATAGAATTCAACGGGCACGCCTTCTCCGGTCGGTTGCAGGTGACGAACCAGTAGCGTCATGTCCTGGTTGATGCCCGGGTGGTTCCGCAGGTAGCGTTCGGTGTAATTCCGGAACAAACCGATGTTCGTCAGCCTCCGGCCGTTGACGAGGACGCTCGTTTCAGCCCCTGAAGTGGCATTGGCTTGTGCGATTTCCCGCGTGCGCTCCGCAAGCCAAGGAGCCAGCACTTGAATGCCTTCGAGGCGCGTGAGCAAGGCGTCGTTGGCGAATTTCACGCTCGAGGACCGGAGGGTGATGGAGCGTTTGATGCGGCGACCGCCCGATTCGCTCATTCCTCGCCAGTTTTTGAAACTCTCCGAAATCAAGGCGTACGTGGGGACGACGGTGAAGGTCATGTCCCAGTTGCGAACTTTCACCGTTGTGAGGTTGATTTCGACCACATCGCCATCGGCCCCGTATTTGTCGATTTGGACCCAATCCCCCAAGCGCACGAGGTCGCCCGAACTCAACTGCACGCTCGCGGTCAGCCCCAACAGCGCATCCCGGAACACGAGCAGGATGATGGCCGTCGCAGCGCCCAGCCCGCCGATGACCACACCGATGTCTTGCCCGATGAGGAGGGCGATGATCGCGATGCCCGCCACCACCGAAGCCGAGATTTTTGCCAATTGCACGTAGCTCGCAATGGGTTTGTCCTTCAATCGTTTGACATCCGAAAGCACCTCTTCGATGCCATTCGCAAGCGCGAATCCGACGAGCAACAGGTTCACGATCGCCGTCAGATTCAGCAACCTGTCCAGCAGTTCCTGCAAACCCGGATGCAAGGGAAGCAGCAGGTCGTTGACCACGCTGAGGATGCTCAACGGAATGAAAAAACTCAACCGCGACAGGAACGGCCTGTTGAGCAGTTTCTCGTCCCACTGGGCCTTCGTTTTCCGGGCCAAACCGTGCAACACCTTATCCAACAGCCACCTTGCCACCCGCCACAGCACCAGCGCGACCCCGAGGAAGGCCACCCACAGCAACAGCAACCCCAAGCCGTGGTTCGTCTCCGGGCGCGACAACTTCAAGATTTCCAACAACCTCAGGATCCAAGGGGCGAGTTCTTCCGACATGGCTCAAAGGTACGTGGTCGCTGGGAATCCGAGAAAATCCCGGATGTTCAAAACACGTTAAAAACGTGTTCGTGAATTGTTGAAAACGCTCCCTTTTGTTCGGCATCTTCGTGATGGGAGAAAACCAAGCGTATACGCAGCGCTTAGTCCCTGCATGCAGGGATACCAACCGGTTTTGTCGAAGGGCGCAGCAAATGGACCGCTGTGCCCTTCGGCATCCGGTTGATTTTTCGTCGGTAGGGAGCGGGGAAGGGCGTACCTTTGGCCCATGATCAATATGAAAGTGTCCGCCGACACCACCCTCCTCGAGGCGTTGATGCAATCCGGCGGATTCCCCACGAACACCCGTGCGCGAAAGGCCATCAAGGGCGGGTTCGTAACTGTAAATGGCGTCGTCAATCGCATCCCATCTACGGCGCTCACGGCAGGAGCCGAAGTGGTGTGGAAGCCGGAAGCCCTGGTTGACACGGAGAAAAAGGCCGCTGCTCGTACTTCTTTCAAGGATTTCAATTTGGGTGGAGCGTCCAAGACGGCGTTGAACAAGCCTGCTCCGTTCGAAGTGGTCTACGAAGACGATGCGTTGTTGGCGTACATCAAGCCGGCAGGTTGGGTGTTCGCTTCGCCGAATCCCAAGGTGAAAACTTCGTACACCCGGATGAAAGAGTGGATGGAGGAGGCCCGTCCGGAGTGTACGGACGTTCATTTCGTGAACCGAATCGAGAAGGAGTCATCTGGCATCTGCTTCATTGCGAAGGACTTGCAGTGGCGGGTTCACCTGCAAAAGCACTGGGCAACCTTTGCCCGCGGCTTGTACGTTTTGGTGGAAGGTCATTTGCCCCCGGATGATGAGGTATTCGCTTTCAAAGCGGAGGAAGGCAAGAAAAAGAAGGAGCGCATCGCGTTTCCGTATCGGACCATGCGCGCCACGGCTTCGCACACCTTGTTGAAGTTTCAAGTGGGTTTTGACCAAATCCCCGAACTCATGAGCGGCCTCCGCCGCGCTCAGTGCATCGTCATCGGCAAGGGCGAATCGGCTCCAAATCCGCTCGGCCGAAGCGGGTTGCACCTGTATCAAGTGGTCGTGGAAGGTCCCGAAGGCCAAGTGGTGGAAGCGAAGACCCGCGTGCCCCGTGAGTTCCTGAACTTGATGAAGGGCGGGAAGGGGCCGCGTGCCCGCAGTGCGGAGGACTTGAAGGCGGATCGCCAGCGCAAGACCGCGGAAGAACGACCGCGCAAACCCGCGGAAGAACGACCGCGCAAGACCGCGACGAATCGTCCGCAACCTGCACGCAAACCGCGCACGGACCGAAAGGCTCCCCCTTCGGACCAAGCACCGCGCCGCTTCAGCTGATCACAACGTATAGTGCGTCTGGATCCAATCCCGCAGCGCCACACTTTCGCGCTGGGGCAAGGATCGGAAGGCCAACCGCATCGCGCGGCGCATCATGACCGGTTCCGCGTGCACGTGCCGAATGAGCGACTTGTATTGCTCCAAGGCGGACGGTGCGTGGTCGAGCGGAACTCCGGGAATGTTCATGATGCAGGTTATTGAGGCCAAATTGTTACCGGACTCGCTTACGGCATCTCTCCCCCAAATGTTTCACGGACGGAGGCCCGTCGCGTCCCATTTCGGCGTTTTCGTGCGGGCATCAGGCGGCCGACGGGGGTTCTGCGGTTAAATTTGGCCTGCAAATCGAAAAACCAACGAACATGTCGAAGACCGTTTACCTCATTTCTGCGGCGCGCACCCCGATGGGAAGCTTCCTTGGAGCCCTCTCGAGCGTCCCCGCTCCGCAACTCGGTGCGGCCGCCATTCGCGGTGCCATCGAACGCGCTGGATTGCCCACCGAGGCGGTCGATGAAGTGTTCATGGGCAATGTGCTTCAGGCCGGATTGGGCCAAGCCCCCGCCCGCCAAGCCGCACTGGGAGCGGGTTTGTCCCATGAAGTGCCGTGCACCACGGTCAACAAGGTCTGCGCAAGCGGCATGAAATCCATCGCGCTCGCGGCCTCGGCCATCGGCAACGGCGATGCGCACGTGGTCGTCGCGGGTGGCATGGAAAACATGAGCCAAGTGCCCCACTACCTCCATTCCCGGAGCGCTGTGAAATTGGGCCACGTCACCGCCCAGGACGGCATGTTGCTCGACGGCTTGACCGACGTTTACAACGCCACCCACATGGGAAACTGCGCGGAACTCTGCGCCAAGGAGATGTCGTTCACCCGCGAAGAGCAAGACGCGTTCGCGATTGAAAGCTACCGCCGCGCCGCCGCGGCTTGGGACGCCGGGTACTTCAACGATGAAGTGGTGCCGGTGAGCGTGCCCCAGCGCAAGGGCGACCCCGTCGTCGTAGACCGTGACGAGGAGTACACGAACGTGCAGATGGAGAAGATTCCGTCTTTGCGTCCGGCATTCGACCGAGCGGGAACCGTGACGGCGGCCAACGCATCAACCCTCAACGACGGCGCAAGCGCGGTGATCTTGGCTTCTGAGGAGGCCGTTGAGAAGTATGGCCTCAACCCGATCGCGAAAGTGGTGGCTGCAGCCGACGCAGCGCAGGATCCCGAGTGGTTCACCACCGCACCCGCGAAGGCGCTGCCGAAGGCGCTCGCGAAGGCGGGCTGGTCGAAGGAGGAGGTGGACTTGTGGGAACTGAATGAAGCCTTCTCTGTGGTGGGGTTGGCGAACAACCAGCTGCTGGGATTGGACGCAGCGAAGGTGAACGTGAACGGCGGCGCAGTGGCGTTGGGGCACCCCCTCGGATCGAGCGGTTCCCGCATCGTGGTCACCTTGGTGCATGCGCTCAAGCAGCGCGGACTCAAGCGCGGCGCAGCGGGCATTTGCAACGGTGGGGGCGGAGCGTCTGCCCTCTGCGTTGAATTGGTGTAAACGTGGCGTTGAGCCCGTTTCAGCACGACATCGGAGCCACGGTTTACGCCGTGGCTCCGGTCGTTCCCGTGCGGTCATCGGCCTCGGATGCCGCGGAACAGGTCACCCAGTTGCTCATTGGAGAACGGTGCGAAGTGCTCGCCCAGGGGGAGCGCGATTGGGTTGAGGTGCGCGGATTGCACGACGGGTATGCCGGGTGGTGCGATGCGAAGATGTTGACCGCGCAAGCGTTCCGAGCGGATTTTTTGTTGCGCCCGGTGTTTTCGTTGTGGCGGTGGCCGGACGGCTCCGTCCGTTCCTTGCCTGCTGGCGGGTGGCTGGAGGCGACTCCGAGCGGTTGGCGCGTTCCCGATGGGGCGGAGGTGGCGCCGGTGGAGGTGCAGGTCGGTTCTGATTGGCGCGCTTGGTTGGGGGCGCCTTACGCGTGGGGTGGACGGAGCGCGGCGGGCGTGGATTGCTCGGGGTTCATGCAGGTGCTGGCGCGATTGGATCGGCCAGAAGCCTTCGTGGATCGCGATGCTTCAGACCAAATCGCCCTCGGCCGTCCGATTGCATTCCCCGAACACCAAGCCGGCGATTGGGCGTTCTTCTCCAATCCCGCGGGACGCATTGTCCACGTCGGCCTCGTTACCGCTCCGAACCAAATCGTTCACGCCGCCGGCCAGGTCCGCCTCGATCTCCTGACCGAAGCCGGCATTGAGCGGAGGCTGCCCGACGGTTCGACCCACCTCACCCACGTCCTCGCCGGAATTCGGCGTCACGACTCCTGAGCGGCGGCCTCCCGCAGCAGTGGGCAGCAGCGGTACCGGTCCTCGCCGTAGCGGGCACTGAGGGCGTCGAGCTCAGCAACGGTGGCGCCCAACCCCCGTTCACGCCCCCAAGCCACCAGTCCCTTCGGGTAATTGACGCCCCGCGTCATGGCCGTTTCGACATCGGCTTCCGAGCAGATGTTCATGTGCACGGCATCGAACGCCTCGTTGATGAGCATCGCGAGCACGCGGTCCTGGATGCGCCGGTGCAATGCAGGGTCCGACTCGGGCACAGGGCGCAGCGCACCCTCCCGGTAGTCGTAATAGCCGCGACCGGTTTTGCGGCCGAGCCAGTGGGCTTCGGCGTGGCGTTTTTGGACCAAGGACGGACGGTAACGCGGATCGAAATACATCGCAGCAAACACCGACTCCGTGACCGCGTAATTCACGTCATTCCCGATGAAATCCATCAACTCGAACGGTCCCATGCGAAAGCCCGCCGCCCGCATCGCCTCATCCACCGTGGCCATGTCCGCAATGCCCTCCTCGACGATGCGCAACGCCTCGCCGTAAAACGGCCGCGCCACCCGGTTCACAATGAAGCCCGGCGTGTCCTTCGCCAACGCCGGTGACTTGCCCCAACCCGCCATCAATTCAACGCACGCCGCGGCCAATCCTTCCTCCGTCTGCAACGCAGGAATGACCTCCACCAGTGGCATCAACGGCGCCGGATTGAAAAAGTGCAGCCCCACCATGCGCTCCGGCACGCGCAACGCCCGCGCAATCGCCGTCACCGACAAGGACGACGTGTTCGTGGCCAACACCGCATCCGCGCCCACCACCGATTCCACCTCGGCAAACACCGATTGCTTCACGTCCAACCGCTCCACAATCGCCTCGATGACCAACGAACAGGGCGCCAGCGCCTCCATCGACGTGGTGCGCACCACCCGGTTTTGCAGAGCCGCTGCGTCTTCCGCTGTCATGCGGCCTTTGTCCACCAACCGGTCCATCACCTGCTTCAGCGCGGCCGCGCTGCGATCGAGGGCCGCGGCGTCTTGGTCGATCAACACGACGTGGTTGCCCGCTGCGGCGGCGACTTGGGCGATGCCCGAGCCCATGGCTCCGGATCCGATGATTCCGATGGTGCCCGGGGTCACGCGCAGGCGTTCAATGGTGGAGGTGAATGCGTTCATGGGGCGCAAAGTTCCGATATTCGGCGCATGAAAACGTATTATGACCCGAAAGACCTGAAGCGGTTTGGAAAAATTGCGGAGTGGGACGGCCCGTTGGCGGAGAAGTTTTTTGCCTGGTATGGCGAGGTGTTCGAGGAGGGGGCGCTGACCTCGCGGGAAAAGGCGCTCATTGCGTTGGGCGTGGCGCACGCGATCCAATGTCCGTATTGCATTGACGCGTACACGCAGGAATTGGTGGGCATGGGCGAATCGAAGGAGGGGATGATGGAGGCCGTTCACGTAGCGGGCGCGATTCGTGGAGGAGCTTCGCTGGTGCATGGGGTCCAAATGATGGGCAAGGCGGACCAACTGTCCATGTGACCATGGCATCGTTGCCCCACAAATCCCTGCGCGCCCGCGGGGGCGAACTCGCTGCGCCCGCCGCCCAGTTCCAAACCCTGAACGCGGCGGGCTTTGCGACGGGGGAGTGGCCGGCGTTCCGTGCCATGCTGGAGCGCCACGGGCTGGCCCCGCTGCGCCCGAGGGCCGTCGAGATTTTCCAAATCAACGTCGGCTACGTCTGCAACCAGGTGTGTGCCCACTGCCACGTGGATGCGGGCCCCGACCGGCGCGAGCAAATGTCCTCCGAACTCCTCGCCCTCGTGGAGGAGGCAATTGGGCCGAGTGGCGCTTCCACGCTCGACATCACGGGGGGGGCGCCGGAGATGCACCCGGAGTTCCGGGCGTTTGTGGAGCGGGTGCGGTCGCGGTATCCCGAGCTCGAAATCATTGTGCGATCGAACTTGACCATCTTGGAGGCCCATGCGAAGTACCGGGATTTGCCGGAGTTTTTTGCGGCGCAGCGGGTTCGGGTGGTGAGCAGCCTGCCGTTTTTCCGCGCGGACCGAACCGATCGCCAGCGGGGCGAGGGCGTGTTCGCGTCGAGCCTGCGGGCGTTGCGGCGCTTGACGGAAGTGGGGTACGGGCGGGAGGCGGAATTGGTGTTGGATTTGGTCCACAACCCCGCTGGAGCCTTCTTGCCCAAGCACATGGAAGCGCTCGAGGCGAACTACCGCGAAACGCTCGCGGCCGAATCCATCGCCTTCAACCAGCTCATCGCGATCGCGAACATGCCCATCGCCCGCTACCTCGATTACCTCGAGGCCAGCGGCAACCTTGAGGACTACCTCGAAGCGCTCGTCGAAGGCTTCAATCCGGCGGCGGCGCGCGGGGTGATGTGCACGAACACGCTGAGCGTCGGGTGGGATGGCCAATTGTTCGATTGCGATTTCAACCAAATGCTGGAACTGCCCATCGCCGGCCCCGTCCGCCGACTCCAGGACGTCCAAGACTGGTCCAAGCTCAACAGCCGGGAGGTCGTGGTGGCGAATCACTGTTACGGCTGCACGGCTGGAGCGGGGTCGAGTTGCCAAGGCGCCACGGCATGAACGCGCTTTTGGTGTTCGCCAGGCGGTTGGCCCTCGGGCGTGTGAAGACGCGGCTGGAGGCGGGATTGGGAAAGGCGGGTGCCCTGGCGGCCTATCGGGAACTGGTCGACTCCGTGTGCAGCTGGGTGGACGATGGGGATTGGAATGCGGTGTGGTGCCTGACGGGGCCGGGGGATTGGGAATGGGAGGGGACGCAATGGGAGCAGGTCGAGGGGGATTTGGGGGAGCGGATGGAGGCGGCGGTGGATCGCGCATTTGCGGAAGGTGCGCGGCGGGTGGTCGTGGTCGGGGCGGATGTGCCGGATTTGAATGCGGGCACCGTTGCGCGCATGTTCGAGCGGCTGGACGACGGGTTCGACGTGGTGTCGGTTCCCGTGCGCGATGGCGGCTATGGCGCGCTGGGAGTCAAGGCCCGACCTGGAGGGTGGTTCACGGGCCGAACGTGGAGCCACCCGCGCGTCCACGAAGAAGCCGTTGTGCGCTCGATGGCATGGGGAATGCGGTTTTGTGCCTTACCTTGCTTGTCCGATGTGGATGAGTTGGAGGACTGGAATCAGTGGAAGGCGCGTCGGAATGTTTGATTCAATACGAAGCGAATGAATGATGTGATGGAGACCTTGAACGAGGTCGTCGAATACCTGCAGGAGCGGGGGGTAGGCCAAGTGGATTGCGGGGTGATTTTGGGAACGGGTTTGGGGGATTTGGCCTCGAAAATCGAAGTGGAAAAGGAGTGGAGTTACAACCAAATCCCGCACTTGCCCGTGGCCACCGTCGAATTCCATTTCGGTCGCTTGCTCTACGGAAAGCTCGGGGGGAAATGGGTTTTGGCCTGGCAAGGCCGCTTCCACTATTACGAAGGCTACACGATGGAGCAGGTGGTGATGCCGGTTCGGATCACGCGGCTGCTCGGTGGACGGGCGATGCTCATCTCGAACGCGGCAGGTGCCTTGAATCCCGAGCACGACCTCGGCGATTTGATGTGCATCGAGGACCACATCAACCTGCAGCCGGACAACCCCCTGCGAGGGGCCAACGTGGACGAGCTTGGGAACCGCTTCCCAGACTTGTACAGCGCTTACCATCCGGGGTTGCGGAACGCCTTGCACCGCATTGCGGAGGAGCAGGGTACGACCCTGCGCTCCGGGGTGTACGCGAGCGTGGCGGGCCCGCATTTGGAGACGCCGGCCGAGTACCGCTACTTGCGGATCATCGGAGCGGATGCTGTGGGAATGAGCACTGCTCCAGAGGTCATCGCTTGCGCGCACATGGGCATGCCGTGCGCGGCCATCAGCGTGTTGACGGACGCGTGCGATCCCGACCGGCTGGCCCCGGTGGTCATCGAGGAGATCCTCGCCACGGCGAAGCAGTCCGAAGGATCCCTTTCCCGACTCATCGAACAACTCATTTCGGAGTTGGATGCGGCCTTGGGGGATTGATCGCCGTTCGTGAAGTCCTGGCCGTCGCGGGTGAATCGGATTGGCATCGGTGGGGTTTGGCGTGTTCATTCGCTTCATGAATGCAATCCAATCCAGCGCACGGGAGACGTGCTTGACGTGTGAGGCGCCCTTGGAGGGGCGAAAGGACAAACGATTTTGCGATGACGTATGCCGGGTTCGGCATCACCGATCGGGCGTGCAGCGCGTGCTCCGCGATGTGGACCGGGTGCTGCATCGGAACCGCGCCTTGCTTCGGCGCATGCGTGCCGAAGCCGCATGGTGCTTAGAGGACCCGGTGGGTTGCTTCATGTGGTTGCGTCGAGCGGGATACGATTTCAATTTTCACACCCACGTCGCGGGGTTGCACGATGGGCGGCTCGCGGTCATGTGCTACGAGGAGGGATTTGTCGTGCAGGAAAATGGGGTGCAGGTGTTGCACGAACCGATGATCCAGCAACCTTGGATGGAACAGTCCGTGGCCGAACCCGCGGCGGTGTGGTGCGATTTGAAGCGATTGCTCAAAGGGAGCGCGCCCCGGCGTTAGCCGCGCTTGGGTTTGGGGGGGCGGTTGCCCTTCTTCGTCGGCCGATTCGCTTTCGCAGATTTCTTCTTCTTTTCGTGAAAGGCTCCTTTGTAGTCGGGATCTCGCTTGCGCAGCTCCCCGTCGATGGTCCGCGCTTGCGCTTGCTTCTCCCAGCGAGGGGTCTCCTCAATGGGCAACTCTTCAGGGAGTTCGAGCGGTTCGATGGGGGTGGAGGTCAATGCTACGATCCGTTCCAAGGCATAGCCCTCAGAAGGGTCCACGAGCGTGATGGCCACGCCATCACGAAACGCCCGCCCCGTTCGGCCGATGCGGTGCACGTAGTCGTGCGGATCGCGGGGGACGCTGAAGTTGATGACCACGGAGGTTTCAGGCACGTCGATGCCCCGGCTGGCGACGTCGGTGCTGACGAGGCAGCGAATGGCGCCTTCACGAAACAAATCCATGGCGTGGATGCGGCTGTTTTGGCCTTTGTTGCTGTGAATGGTGCGAACACTGGACGCAAGGGGCCCCTCCAAAGCGCGGGCAATTTGCTCGGCCTGATCCTTTTCGCGGACGAAAACCATCACCCGAGCTTCAGGAAACTGTTCGGTCAGCAGGTGCTTGATGTAGTGCAGTTTCGTGTTCACGTTGGGCAAGGCGGCTTGGTACTGCTTGACCGTGGCCACGGGCGTGGACTGCGGTGTGGCTTCCACCCGGGTGGGCCAAAGCAGGAACTCGTCCGCCAGCCGCTGCACCCGTTCGGGGAAGGTGGCGGAGAAAAGCAGGTTCTGGCGCTTGCTTGGAACGAGTTCTTGGACCAAGCGCAACTGTGGCATGAACCCCATGTCCATCATGCGGTCGGCCTCATCGAGCACGACGGTGGTGATTTTCTTCGGGTTGAAACCACCGCGTTGGTAAATTTCCAAGACGCGGCCGGGGGTGGCGATGAGGAGGTCTTGCCCCGCTTGAACGGCCGCAAGCTGATCCTTGTAGCCGATTCCCCCGTAAAGCGCCAGGCAACGGAGTTCGGTGTATCGGGCAAAATGCGTCGCCTCTTGGTGGATTTGCAAGACCAACTCCTTGGTGGGAGCCAAAACGACTGCACGTGGATCGAGGCCTTGCGGAAACTTGAGCTTCTGCAACGTGGGAAGGAGAAAGGCTGCGGTTTTACCGGTTCCAGTTTGGGCGATGCCGATGACGTCTTGGCCCGCGCGAATCGGGGGAATTGCCTTCTCCTGAATGGGGCTGGGCCGTTCGTATCCCGCGTCTTCGATGGCGCGAATGAACTGTCGCGTCAGTTTGAGCTCCTCAAAGGTCATGGGACAAAAGTAGGTGGGTTATCTTGCACCCCGATGGAAGGAGACCCTTTTGCGCACATGCGCCCGTTTCGAGACGATGAAGTTCCCGCTGCCATTGCGCTGTTGAAGCAGTCTGTGGACTGGCACGAGGTCTTGGCGCCCTTCATGGGGGCGGAGCTGGCGACGCGGGTTTTGGACCAATTGGAGCGCATCCAAACCGTCGAATCCTTTCAAGAGGAAATTTCAAAGCCGGTGGTGGAGGCCATCCTGACCGCTTCCGCGTCGGAAGTCACGTATTCGTTGCCGGAGGCGTTCGATCCCGATGGCGCGCTGTTCATCTCGAACCACCGGGACATCGTACTCGATCCGTCGCTCATCAATTTGGCCTTGGTGCAAGTCGGGGCGGGGACAACGGAAATCGGGATTGGCAGCAACTTGCTCGGCCTGCCTTGGGTGAAAGCCTTGGTGCGGTTGAATCGTTCCTTCATCGTAACGCGGGGAGGCACGCCGCGGGAGCAGCTTGCGAGCTCGGCAGAAGTGGCCGCGTACGTGCGCGACGTGGTGCTGAATCACCGGCGCAGCGTTTGGCTGGCCCAACGGGAGGGGCGTGCGAAAGATGGCGATGACCGCACTTCACCTGCGTTGATTCGCATGCTCCTCGATGGGGGCAATCGGTCGAGTTGGGAAGACTTGCGCGTGCACCCTGTAGCACTGAGTTACGAATGGGACCCGTGCGATGGTATGAAAGTGCGCGAATTGCTCATGCGCCAGGCGAACGACGGACACTACGAGAAAAGCCCGGGCGAAGACGAACGGAGCATGAAGATGGGGCTGTTTGGCTGGAAAGGGCGGGTTCACGTTGGAGTGTGTCCTCCGTCGAATTGGGTAGAGGGAGAAGGCCGCCCACATCAAATCCTCGCCGAGGCTACCGACCGGAGCATCATGTCCGCGATGAAGCTGTGGCCCAATCAACTGTGGGCCGCGGAACAAGTCAAGCCCGGCGTGACACGTGGGTTGTGGAAAGCGGAGTCGGGCGTTTGCGACGAGTGCGAGCAGCGCATCCAGGAAGTGACGCGCTTCGTGCAGGCGGACCAGCCGTTCGAAGTCGAGGCGATTCGAGTGAAGTGGTGCGAAATTACGGCCCAGCCCGTGTTCAATTTGCTCGAAGTCCAGGCCATGAGTGGCGTTCAGGACGCGGTCAGGGACTGATTGATCTGGTACATGGCGATGCTGCCCGCAACGGCTGCGTTCAAGGACTCGGTGGCCGTGTGGCCGGGGATGGCCGCAATGTGCGTGGCCGCTTCGCGGAGTTCGGCCGAGAGCCCGTGGGATTCAGATCCGACGATGAGGGCATCGGGGCGGGTGGGGATTTGGTCCAAAGGTTCGCCGCCCGCATCCAAGGCCCAAGACGTGCCCTCAAAAGCCGAGAACCATTCCGGCAGTTTCGCAGTCCAAATCGGCAAGCGGAAGGCTGAGCCCATCGCGGCCTGCAAGCACTTGGCATTCCACGGGTCCACGCCCCGCACGTCGCACACGACCCCCGCAAACCCGAACCAATCGGCGGTGCGGATGAGCGTGCCCAAATTGCCCGGGTCCGCGATGCGATCGCACACGAGCAACGTTCCCGTTCCTGCACGCAGAGGAAGGGCCACTTGCTCGGGAATGCGCACGGTGGCGAGGATGCCGGGCGGAGTTTTCATTTGAGACATGCGTTCCATGTCCTTGCTGCTCACCACCACGGCGGCGTCGGGCAAGTGCGTTCCTTCGGGTGGATTCAGTTCGCTCCGCGCGTAAATTCGCACCACCGACATGTTCGAGGACAACAGCTCCATGACTCCTTTCCAGCCTTCTACCACAAAGACCCCATCTTGTTCGCGTTGGGCGCGAAGGCGCAGGGCTCGGACGGATTGGATTTCTGCTTTGGTCACCATGGGGCGGCTAAAATACATCGGCTTTGCTGTCATCGCTTTGGGAGGATGCCACGTTCCGCGACACCTGCCGGAAGGGCAGTGGCTGGTGGAGTCTCAGGCCATCGAATGGTCGGACGAAGATCCGCATGCCACTCCTCTTGAAGGGGAGGACGTGTTGCGCCTTTCGGCCAACCGAAAAACCTTGGGCATCCGACTCCATCTGCGCGTGCATGAGTGGGTTCGGCCCGATCGCCTCGAGCGGGCGCGCGACAGGCGCATCGCGCAGGGGAAGGATCCCGATCGCGGGTTGCGGCATTGGATGGTGCATGAATTTGGTGAAGCCCCGGTGGTTTGGGATGAATCAGCGGGGGATCGCACCTTGCGCAACTTGGAGGCGTTGGCGCGACGGGCTGGTTACCTTGATGCGGTGGGGGCCATCGAGTTGGATACCACGGGAGGTCGGCAACAAGCGCGGGTGCACTATGGGATCGATCTCGGTCCACTTTGGCGCATCGGGCAAGTGCAATGGGCGACCGAAGGCTCCGGCGTGGAGCCTGCCACGATCATGCCGGGCTCGAAGGTTCAGCCGGGCGAGGCCTTCGATGTCGATGACCTTGAAATGGAGCGCGTTCGCATCGCTGAGTTGTTGCAGTCGCGCGGTTATGCAGAATTCGATGCGGCGTATGTGGCGTTTGAGGCGGACACGTTGGGGTTGCGTGCGCGCGGCAGCACCTCCGTTCCGTTGCGGGTGGTCATCCGTCCAGCAGGGGCCTCGCCGCCGAGGCCGCACCAGCGAATGCGGTTGGGGGCCATCGACGTGACGCAACCTCGGGATTCGTCCGCGAGGGCCCTGCGCGATCCCGTGCTGAATCATCTGATTTCGTTGGAAACTGGCGCGCTGTATGACCGCATGGCGCTTGAATCCACGTATCGCCGGTTGATGCGCATTCCGGCCATCAGCCGCATTGAAATGCCCACGCAGTCGCGGGTGGACTCCACGGGGCAGGCTTTGGTGGATGTGGACATTCGACTTTGGCAACGGCCGCGGTTTGGGCTGCTGACGGAGCTGGACTTTACGCGAACGGATGTGCGCTACGGTCCGTTGCTTCGCGTCAGCTGGACCGACCGGAACGTTTCGGGGCGCGGGGACCGATTGGAATGGACCGCTGGCGCGGGAATCAGTTCGACACGACCGTTCAGTTATACGGAAGGCGCGCTCGTCCCCAACAGCGGCGAGTGGTCGGTCGAAGCGAATTACTCGATGTTGGGCATTCCTCCCGTGGGGCTGCATCGATTGAAACAGTCGAACGCCGCGCGTTCGGAGGTGTCCTTGGCGTTCCGAAGGGAATCTCGTCCCGATTACTTCCGCCGATCCCTCGGGGTTCGCTATGGCTTCGAGTTCGTCGAGAATGAAGCACGCAACAGCTTCTTTGAGATTGATTTAATGGAGTTTACTTACATTGATTTGGAACTGGAGGAAGCGTTTGCGGATTGGCTCGATGGGCAGACCAATGCGTTCTTGAAGTCCCGATTCCAAGACTACGCTGCACCGTTGACGCGGGTGCAGTGGCGGACGGGTTGGAACGAGGGTTCGCGCTTCGCCGGAGGGGTTCGCACTTCCGTGGAATGGTCGGGGCAGTTGCTCCATGAATTGAGTCCGGCCTTGCGCTTGCCGCAAAGCGAGTCGGGTGCGTATTTGGTGGCCGGGGTGCCGTTCGCGCAGTTCGTGCGATGGGAGCAGGAGGTGCGCGTTGGTTCCGAGCCCGCTCCTCAAGGTGGACAGTGGATGGCCCGTGCCTTTTTCGGGATGGCATGGTTGGGAGAAAACCTCGGGAGTTTGCCGTATGACCGGAGTTTTTTCGGGGGCGGGGTGAACGGATTGCGGGGTTGGGCGACGCGCGATTTGGGGCCTGGAGGCGTGGTGGATCCCGATGAGGCGGGGGTGATTCGAGGTTTGGGGGATTGGCGGGCCGAGTTCAATGTGGAGTACCGGGAGCGGCTGACGGAGTCGTTCATTTTGGCCATCTTCCTCGATGCGGGGAATGTGTGGATGCGGCCGTTGAACGATGATTCTCAGGCGGCTGAAGCGACTTGGAAGGGTGGCAAGTGGCAAACCGTGGCGTTCAATACGGGGCTGGGATTGCGATGGGATTTTGGGTTCTTCCTGTTGCGCCTCGATGGCGGGTTGCGGCTGCATGATCCGACCCAGGTTTTGGGCCAGCGGTGGATAGGCCAAACCAAAGCACGCGGCGCTTTTCACATCGGCATCGGCCACCCGTTCTGAATCCCCACCGCTTTCAGTACCTTTACCCGCTCAAATCAGTTCACCCATGGGATGGTTTAAACGCATTCAAGACGGCATCACCACGAAGAGCACCGAGAAAAAGGAAATCCCGGAGGGCGCGTGGTACAAATGCCCCGGCTGCAAGAACGTGGTGACCTCGCAAGAGTTTGCCAGCACCCTCAACGTTTGCGCCACGTGTGGACACCACGAGCGCATCGGAAGCGCCGAGTACTTCGAGCTCTTGTTCGATGGCGGCAAATTCCGGGAAGTGGCGGCGAAGATGGTCTCCGCAGACCCGCTTGAATTCAAGGACACGACGGACTACAAATCCCGCCTCGAAAAAGCGCAAAAGAAAACCGAGCTCGATGACGCCATCCGCACCGCATCGGGAGAACTGGACGGCATTCCGGTGGTGATCAGCGCCATGGACTTCAGTTTCATCGGCGGCTCGATGGGGTCGGTGGTGGGCGAGAAGATTGCGCGGGGCATCGATTTGGCCTTGAAAAAGCAGTGTCCGTACATCTGCATCAGCAAATCCGGTGGCGCACGGATGATGGAAGCGGGCTTGAGCCTCATGCAAATGGCCAAAACCAGCGCCCGCCTTTCCCTGCTCTCGAAAGCCCACTTGCCCTACATTTCCGTGCTGACGGATCCCACGACGGGCGGGGTCACCGCCTCCTTTGCGATGCTCGGTGATTTGAACATCGCTGAGCCCAATGCCCTCATCGGTTTTGCCGGGCCGCGCGTCGTCAAGGAGACGATCGGCAAGGACTTGCCGGAAGGATTCCAGCGATCGGAGTTCCTGCTCGAACACGGGTTCCTCGACGCCATCGTGGAGCGGAAGGAGCTGAAGTCGAAACTTGCCTTCTACTTGCGCGCGATGCACGATGCGTCGATGGAGGAAGAGAAAGTTGGATAATTCGGGATTTGGTGTACATTTGCACCCGCAATTCTGCACACATCACGAACATCAATCTGATTTCGACATGTATTTGACCTCAGAAAAGAAGAAGGAATTCTTCGCCCAGCACGGCAAAAACGAGCAAGACACGGGAAGCCCGGAAGCTCAAATTGCCATGTTCTCTTTCCGCATTGCTCACTTGACCGAGCACTTGAAGAAGAACCGGAAAGACTTCCACACGCAACGCGCCCTGATCAAGTTGGTCGGTAAGCGCCGGAAGTTGTTGGATTACTTGAAGGCAACCGACATCAACCGCTACCGGAACATTGTGGCGGAACTCGGATTGCGTCGCTAATTGACTCAGAGAGAAGAAGGCAGTGGATTCACCATTGCCTTCTTCAGCTTTGCGCTTGATTGAAACAGCGCTGCGGGTTTTCGACGGAAAGCCCGCTCACAGGATGATTTTTAGGAATAGATGAATTATACGGTACACAACCAAACCATTGATCTCGGCAACGGGCGCGAGATCACCATTGAAACAGGTAAACTGGCAAAGCAAGCGCACGGCTCGGTCGTCGTTCGCTCCGGTGACACCATGCTGCTGGCGACGGCAGTATCCTCTTACGAAGTCCGAGATGAAGTGGACTTCCTTCCCCTGACGGTAGATTACCGCGAGAAGTATGCAGCAGCGGGACGTTTCCCGGGCGGCTTCTTCAAGCGCGAGGCGCGGCCTTCCGATTCCGAAGTGCTCGTGATGCGCCTCGTGGACCGGGCCTTGCGCCCGACGTTCCCCGAGGACTACCACGCGGGAACCCAAGTCATGATCCAATTGATGTCCGCTGACGCGGAAGTCCTGCCGGACAGCTTGGCAGGCTTGGCAGCTTCGGCCTGCTTGGCGGTCAGCGACATCCCGTTTGATGGCCCCATTTCGGAGGTCCGCGTGGCGCGGGTAAATGGCGAGTTCATCGTCAATCCATTGCGCTCTGAGTTGGAACAAGCCGACATCGACATGATGGTGGCCGGTTCGCTCGATTCCATCGTCATGGTGGAAGGGGAGATGTCCGAGGTGAGCGAAGATGAGATGGTGGATGCCATTGAGGTGGCTCATGCGGCAATCAAGACCCAGTGTGAAGCCCAAATCGCGTTGGCGAAAGCCACCGGACACTACGGCGTGACGCGGGAGTATTCCCACGAGAACCACGATGAGGACTTGCGGAAGCGCGTCAACGACGCCCTGTACCAAGCGTTCTACGACGCTGCGAAAAGCGGCAGTTCAAAAGAGGAGCGCAAAGCGGCCTTCGGTTCGATCAAGGAAGCATTCCTCGCCACCTTGAGTGATGAAGAACGAGCTGAAAAGTCGTTCATGCTTGCTCAGTACGTCAAGGATGCGCAGAAAAAGGCCGTCCGCGACTTGCTCTTGAACGAGCACATTCGCCTCGACGGACGGAAGCCCACCGACATTCGTCCGATTTGGACGGAAGTGGATTACCTCCCAGGTTGCCACGGCAGCTCGATTTTCACGCGGGGCGAAACCCAGTCCTTGACGACGTTGACCCTCGGCACGAAGCTCGACGAGCAGTTGATCGACGGCGCGTTGGTGCGCCGCAACGAGCGGTTCCTGTTGCACTACAACTTCCCTCCATTCTCAACGGGTGAGGAGCGTCCGTTGCGCGGAACCAGCCGCCGTGAAATCGGTCACGGAAACTTGGCGTGGCGCGCATTGAAGGGCGTCTTGCCCGCACAGGAGGACTGCCCGTACACCATTCGATTGGTTTCGGAGATCTTGGAATCGAACGGTTCGTCATCGATGGCAACGGTTTGCGCTGGTACGCTCGCATTGATGGATGGTGGCGTGAAGATCAAGGCCCCCGTGTCCGGCATCGCCATGGGCCTCATCACGGATACGGAAACGGGCAAGTACGTCGTGTTGTCCGATATCTTGGGCGATGAAGACCACTTGGGTGACATGGACTTCAAGGTCACGGGCACTGAAGCGGGCATCACTGCATGCCAAATGGACATCAAGATCAAAGGTCTCAGCTTCACCCAGTTGCGTGAAGCGTTGGCCCAAGCCCGCGATGGCCGTCACCACATTCGCCGCGAAATGCTCGGTTCCATTTCTGAGCCTCGCGAGGACTACAAGGAGCACGCACCGCGCATCGTTCAATTCGAAGTGCCGGGCGAGTCCATCGGTCCGATCATCGGCCCAGGAGGAAAGATCATCCAAGAAATTCAAGCCGTTACCGGAGCAACCGTCTCCATTGACGACGTGGATGGCAAGGGCATGGTCCAAGTGGCGGCTTCGAACAAGACCTCCATCGACGATGCGGTGGCCCGCATTCGCGCCATCGCATTCCCGCCGACCGTTGAAATCGGGGAGGAGTACGAAGGCAAGGTCAAGAGCATCATGCCTTACGGTGCCTTCGTTGAGGTCATCCCTGGCCAAGACGGTTTGCTCCACGTCTCCGAACTCGCTTGGGAGCGCGTAGACCGCGTTGAAGACGTCATCTCAGAAGGAGAAGTCGTGAAATTCAAAGTGGTCGGTCGCGATCCGAAGACGGGCAAGATCAAGTTGAGCCGGAAGGTCCTTCTTCCGAAGCCTGAGGGTTACGTCGAACGCCCCGAGCGCGGCGACCGCGGAGATCGCGGCGGACGTGGTGATCGTGGTGACCGCGGAGATCGTGGCGGTCGTGGACGCGACCGCGGAGATCGTCGCCCACGCGATTGACGCGATTTGGGACCTCGGAGGCAACCCTGAGGCCCCCTGCTCCGTTATAACAGACGGACTTGATGAATGGAACTGAACGCCCCGTTGCTGAAGCGACGGGGCTTTAGTCCCTCAAGAATTGAACGGAAAAACCACCCAAAACCCACTATATGAGGCAGCTCAAGATCACCAAGCAGGTCACGAACCGTGAAACTGCATCTCTTGACAAGTACCTTCAGGAAATCGGTCGCGTCGACCTGATCACCGCGGAGGAGGAAGTCGAGTTGGCCCGTCGCATCAAACAAGGCGACCAAGTGGCCCTCGAAAAGCTCACCAAAGCCAACCTCCGCTTCGTGGTCTCGGTATCGAAGCAGTACCAAAACCAAGGCCTCTCCTTGCCCGACTTGATCAACGAAGGCAACTTGGGGCTCATCAAAGCCGCCCAGCGTTTCGACGAAACCCGGGGCTTTAAGTTCATCTCGTACGCGGTTTGGTGGATTCGCCAAAGCATCCTCCAAGCCTTGGCCGAACAGAGCCGAATCGTGCGGTTGCCGCTGAACAAAATCGGCAGCATCAACAAGATCAACAAGGCCTTTGCCCGGTTGGAGCAGGAATTTGAGCGTCCACCTACGGCCGCGGAATTGGCGGAAACGCTCGATATGACCTTGGACGAGGTCAAGCAGAGCATGAAGAATTCAAGCCGTCACACGTCGCTCGACGCGCCTTTGAAGGAAGGCGATGAAAGCTCGAGCACGATGATGGACGTCTTGCGTTTGGGCGACACGCCTTCGCCGGATACGGACTTGATGAACGAGTCATTGCGGAAGGAAATCGAGCGTTCCTTGCGCACCTTGACTCCGCGGGAAGGCGATGTGATTCGCTTGTACTTCGGGCTCAACGGAGAGCATCCGATGACGCTGGAGGAAATTGGTGAGCGCTTTGATTTGACCCGTGAGCGCGTGCGCCAAATCAAGGAAAAAGCCATTCGTCGGCTCAAGCACACGAGCCGCAGCCGCATCCTGAAGAGTTACCTCGGCTGACGCTCAGGCCAAGCTTCGCCACAAGTGAAGCGACGCCCAACTCCGGTAAGGAGACCAGCGTTCAGCGCGCACAGCAAAGGCCCGATCTGGGCTGTCCATGGCCAACCCCAACCGGTTGGCCATGGCTTTTTTTAGGCCCAAATCACCCGGCGCAAACACATCCGGGCGCTGCAGGGTGAACATCAAGAACATTTGGGCGGTCCACCTGCCGATGCCCTTGATTGACGTGAGCGCGGCACAGACTTCCTCGTCCGTGAGCTCAGCCAGCCGTTCGAACCGCTCAGGATTTTCTTCCCAAGCCATCGAAAGGGCGCGAACGTAAGACACCTTCTGACGACTCAGCCCCACGCTGCGCAGTTCTTCCTCGGTTCGCGCGAGCAATTGCCCCGGTGCGATTTCAGGCGGAACGAGTTCAACGAGCCGGTTGAAAATCGTCGCAGCCGCCTGCGTGCTGACCTGTTGGCCAACGATGGCCCGAACCAAGGCCTCGAAATGCGGGCGCGGTTCGGGCCAATCTTGCGGCCCTTGTGCGCGAACCAAAGCCGAAAGAGCGGGGTCTTCGCGATCGAGGTGAGCAAGAAATTGGATGTGTACATCGTTCATGGTGCGAAAATGGGCATCTTTGCGGTATGAATAGGGGGTTGCTTGCGCTCTTGGGTTTGGTGCTGCTCGGTTTGGGCGCGAGTGTGGGGCTCACGGGCTGCCGAGATGTGGTGTTTTCCGACGAGCCCGGCTTGGAGTTGGCGTTTTCCTCCGACACGGTTTTGTTCGACACGGTATTCACCACCGTCGGCTCCGTCACCCTTCCTTTGAAGGTCTACAACCCTCACAAAACGGCGGTTTCCATCGACCGCATTGCTTTGGCGGGCACAGCCAGCCCGTTCCGCATCAATGTGGACGGATTTCCAGGGCCGGAAGTGACGGATGTGCCGTTGCTCGCCGAAGACAGCCTGTGGATTTTCATTGAGGTGACGGTGGATCCGAACGCGTCATCTTCGCCATTTGTAGTTGAAGATGAGCTCGAAGTGGAGCTGAATGGAGGCCTGCAGACCGTGACCCTGGCGGCTTGGGGGCGGAACGCGCACTTCCATGGCGGACTCGATCGCGTGGAGGCCCTTCCCTGCTCGGCAACCTGGGCCCCGGACAAGCCCCACGTGGTATACGGCATCGCGGTGGTGGACGAGGATTGCACGCTCGATATTTTGCCCGGCACGGAGGTCTATTTCCATGCGAAGAGTGGGATTTGGATCAACCAAGCTACCCTGATTGCAGATGGCAATGTGCAGAGCCCCATCACGTTTCGGGGAGACCGGTTGGAGGACGATTACGTCGATCTGCCGGGGCAGTGGGGCATCGAGGTGGATTTTGAATACGAGACCGATTTCGGGGTGGAGACCTTCACGGTGGCGCGGGGTGGGCTTTGGTTCTACGGGAGCAAAGGATCTGTGGTCGACCACGCCATCATTGAAGGAGGCACCATCGGCGTGCAAGTCGATACCGTGGGCACGGCTACCGCTCCTGCACTGACGTTGACGAACACCCGGATTCGGAACATGACGGCGACGGGTTTGTTCGCTCAAGGTGGCGTCATCGAAGGGTGGAACAACCTCATTACCGACTGCGGTCAGGTGTGCGCAGCCTTTACGCTGGGCGGGGTGTACCGCATGGATCATTGCACGTTCGCGAATTATTGGGCTGAGGGAGTGCGGCAGGCGCCGAGTGTGTTCTTTAATGATTGGTACGAGTCCGCGGATGGAGAATTGGTGGTGCGCAGTTTGGAGGGCAGCGTGTTCAAGAACTGCATCATGTGGGGGAACAACGCGGAGTTGACCGATTTCGATGAATTGGTGGTGGATTTGGTTGCACCCCTTGCCGCGCCGATCGTGCAATACAGCGCGGTGGATGCGCAAGCGGAGGACTTCCCACAGGAGTTCTTGCTTTCGTGCACGACGGACGAGGAGCCACCGTTTGTTTCCACCATGGACCGCGACTTTCACTTGAACTCGAACAGTTCGTTGTGGGAAGGAGGGGCGAGCCAGTTTTTCATCTCGACCGACCTCGATGGCCTTCCGCGCAACGTGGGAATCGCCGACAAGGGGTGTTTCGAGCGGCAGCAATAATCCATCGACGGATCGCGGTTTTTAGCAATTGAAACATCTTGGTGTGCGTTTGCGTACACGCGGGTATGATGACCACCGGCATGCTCGAAGCGCTGATGCGGTTGTTCGCCCTGTTTGCTGCAGGGGGATCGCCACGGCATGCCATGTACGGCCGACAAGCTGCGAGCCGATACCTCAAGGGTCGGCTGAATGCGGCCTTGAGCGAACATTACCTTCAGTTGTACGATGTGGAGCTGGCCCGGCTCGAGGTTCGAGCCAAGCGGAGTGCTGAGCGCGCGCTCGTGGCGATGCCCATGTCGGCCGGTTCGTTGGAATGGGAGTCGAGCAGTGCCCTTCAGGCCAAACAACTTGCACGGCTTTCGGCCAAGTTGATGCGGGCCTGTGCCCAAATGAACAAGGAACTTGCGCTGCGCGAGCGGTTCGTGGTTTACTTGCGCCTGGTGGAATTCGGCCGAGACACCCAAACGGGAGATGGTGCGGAGAGCTTTTTAACGCATGCTGCACAGGCCTTGCACCTCCCGGAATCCGATGTGGAGGCGATGCGAGCGCTGGTTCGCGCTGACCACGCGGAGGAGGTGCTGGTTTGGGGGCGGGCGTTTGCACAAACGCTGGGTCACAGTGAAGGGAACCTGCTCGCAGGGGTCCACTTGGAAGGCGAGGACCTGTTTTTCGTTCGGACGTTTGGGAGGGGGGACATGCGTTTGAATGGCCAGCCGCTGCCTGAGGGAGTGGTCGCGCCGATGGGCCAGGGGAGTGTGCTCAAGGACGGACACGGTCACGCGCTTTTTTACAGCGACTTGGTACGGTCGTGTTTGCGACCAGAGGAGGTGACGCCGGTGCAGTTCCAGGTTCAGGATTTGGCCCATTTCTTCGCCTTTCCCCAAGCACCCGCCGTTCGGCTCCTGAGCTTTGAAGAACGCGAAGGCCGCCTCATCGGCATCATGGGCGCGAGCGGCAGTGGCAAATCGACCCTGTTGAACATCCTCAATGGCACCATTCGCCCGACGCTTGGACGGGTGCTGCTGAACGGCCTCGATGTGCACGCCGGCGGCTCGGACCTCGATGGCCTCATCGGCCACATCGCTCAGGAGGACGTCTTGGTGGCCGAATTGTCCGTGCGCGACAACCTCCTCTACAGTGCGCGGTTGAGCTTCAAGGAGTTGGGCGAAGAGGAGCTGCACGAGCGGGTGGATGCGACCTTGAGGCGGTTGGGGCTTTGGGGCATCCGCGATTTGCGCGTCGGCTCCGTCATGGACAAGACCATCAGCGGCGGCCAACGGAAGCGATTGAACATCGCACTCGAACTCGTGCGCGAGCCGCTCGTGTTGTTTGTGGACGAACCGACGAGCGGATTGTCGAGCCGGGACAGCGAGCACATCATGGACCTGCTGAAGGAATTGACGTTGCGCGGCAAGCTCATTTTTGTGGTGATTCACCAGCCCAGTTCCGACATTTTTAAGCTGTTCGACCAGCTGCTGCTCTTGGATACGGGAGGTTTCCCCATTTTCTATGGCAATCCGCTCGAGAGTTTGACCTACTTCAAGGGCCTGTCGGATCAAGTGAATGCGCAAGACATGATGTGTGAGGCGTGCGGCAACGTGAATCCGGAGTTGCTCTTCAGCATCATCGAGTCGCGCATGGTGGATGAGTTTGGTCACCAAATCCCCGACCGCCGAGTGCATCCGCAAGACTGGAATGGCCATTTTCACGAGCACATTGCACCGCGGCACCAGCAACACGAGCCTGTGGTCGCGCCGCAGCCTGAGCCGCGCAAGGCGCCCTCGCGTTGGGGCCAATGGATGACGTACCTCCGTCGCGACTTGCATGCAAAGCGAATGAATCGGCAGTACTTGGCCATCAACCTACTTGAGGCTCCCGTTTTGGCCTTGCTGCTCGCGGGGTTCGCGCGTTTTTACGACCTTGAGGGCGCTTATTCCTTTCGTGCGAGCGAAAACCTGCCGCCGTTCCTGTTCATCAGCGTCATCGTGGCCTTGTTCATGGGACTCAGCATGAGCGCCGAAGAAATCATCCGGGACCGTCCGATGCTGCGTCGGGAGCGGTTCTTGAACCTAAGTTGGGGGGCTTACCTCTCGGCGAAGGTGGCCATCATGTTCGCCTTCTCGCTGATCCAAACTTCGGCCTACGTAGCCGTCTCCACGCTGCTGCTGGACCTGCCTACGGGACCGCCTTTGACCATGCTCTTCTGCGTGCTTTTCTCCGTCAGCGCCTATGCCAATTTGCTCGGCTTGACGATTTCCTCTGCGTTCAACAGCGCCAAAGTCATTTACATCTTGATCCCGCTGCTCATCATTCCGCAAATCATTTTCGGCGGCGTCATCATCCGGTACGATCGATTCAATCCCGTGCTCACTTCGGAGCACAAGGTGCCGTGGATCGGGAATGCGATGGCTTCGCGGTGGGGATTCGAAGCGCTCGCTGTGGAAATGAGTCGAAGCAACCGGTACGACGCGCTGTTCAACGAGTGGGAGGACCAAATCGCACGTTCCGCTTGGCGACGCGATTTTTGGGTCCCGGCCTACAGCGAATTGGCTCCCGGCGCCGAGCGCGCCCGGGAAGTCCAACGAGCCCAGAGCGAGCTGGAATCCTGGGGCCTGCAGGCGCCTCAAGTGGACGAGCCGGCAGCCTTTAAGTCAGCATTTGCGGAAGCGTTCAAAATGGCTTTCAGAGCCCGGGATGAACAGCGTCGAGCCATGGAAGAACGGGGGGAACTCGCCCCTTTGATGGATGCAGAGCACAACGATGCGCTCGCGGATTGGCTCGAGCAGACCGACCGCTCGGTGCGTTTGGTTCGGACGACCGAAGGCCTCTCTCAATTGGGCCATTTTCAGCGCCAACCGGCGGACGGTCGCTCGGGCTGGAGCGCTCCATACTACGCCCCGTTCAAGGCACTGGGAGGCCACATCGTTCAAACCCCTCACTACAACCTCCTGGTGCTTTGGGGCATGGCCGTGGTTTGGGGACTCTTGCTTTGGACGAAGGCGTTGGAACACTTCGATCGCGCCTCTCGAAAGCGACTCAAAAAGCGCCTCATCCGAGCGGTTTCCTCAGTACGTGGTAAGTTCAGTTCGTCGTCGACGCGATGAGCCGGAAGGGCAGGTCGATGATGGCGTCGTAATCTTCCCCCGCTTCGAGCATGTCCTCGTCATCCTCCTCGTAGTACCAATTGACGCGAGCCGGGCACCCCGTTGCTTCCACCCGTTTCAACAGGTCCATCAAGCACTTGCTGCTGCTGGTGTTGAAGTACTCCAGTCGAATGTTGATCTCCAGCTGGTTGTCCAAGCTTCCGCAGTGGACCTCAATCCAATCCATCAGTGGCTGGTAAAATGCAATGGAATTTTCCGGAATGGATCGACCAGACAGCTCCAAGCTGAATGGTTCCAAAGTCGCGACCACGGTCGGTGTTTTCGAAGTTCCTTCTTTGCGAATGTCAGTCATGTTCAGCTGCAATGTGTGCGGTCAATTCAAAAATCCAACGGCCCGAGGAGACCGGTATAAAGTTCAAAGCCAACTTCCGATTCGTGCGGCGCATGATTTCAATCAGTCCCACACCTCCTCCTCCGTGGGCGCTTCGTTCCGGAGCGTTCAGTAGACTCCGTTGTCGCGCCCGCAATTCATCCATGCTCAGGTCTTGGAGCTCGGCGTAACGCTGCTCGAGGTTGCGTTTCCCAGCATCGGTTACCTCATTGCGGGTTGCCACCCACCAACCGGAATCGGTGGAGACCACCCGAAATCCGCATACCCCATCGGACGGGGCATGGTGATGCAGGTTTTGGAGCAATTCGATGGCCACGCGAACCACCCGCTTCGGCCTCGCGTGCGCCTGGATCAGCGCTTCAACGCGATGCTCGACAGCTTGCACCAAGACATCAGAGACCGCCTCGTCCACGCATCCGGTAAATTGGCATTCAATCGTTCCGGTGGTGGGGATGGGTTCCAAGGGCCAAGTGATGGTGTCAATCGATGCAGGTGAAGACCCGTACATGTCGCCCAAACTACAAGCGAATTGTCGGAACTTGCAGCCCGAAGTGGAGAGTAATGCAAAATGAATTGTGGAAAAGCGAGGCCAATTGGTTCGCGGAATGGTTCAATTGTCCGGCCTACCATGTGCTGTATGGAAACCGAGATGGTGCAGAGGCGGACGCATTCATCCAGCGCTTGTCGGAAGCGGTTTGTCCCGCCCCGCCGGCGGAGGTGCTCGATCTTGGCTGCGGTTCTGGACGACATGTTCGGAGTTTCGAGTCCCTCGGCTACCGCGCGCACGGCATCGACCTCAGTCCGGCCAGCATCGCAGAGGCCCAGCGACTGGCCTTGCACCCGGAACGGCTCGCGGTTGCCGACATGCGGGAGTTTGCCACGACCGAGGGCCTCAATCACCGGTTTGACGTCATCACCTCGTTGTTCACGAGTTTTGGCTACTTCACCGAGTGGGCTGACCAAATCCGCACCCTCCAACAAGTCCGGCGCGCCCTCCGACCCGGCGGCACATTCGTGATCGACTTCCTCAACACGCCCCATGTCGCCACCCACCTCGTCCCGCATGAAATCGCCGAACGCCCCACTCCCGATGGTGGCCGAATGGTGTTCGAAATCCACCGCCGAATCGCCGATGGCTGGATTGAAAAGAGCATCGCGTACTCGGATGACCAAGGACAGAAACGGCATTACGTGGAGCGCGTTCGCGCCCTTTCGTCGTCAGATTTGGAAGCCTTGTTGGCCGAAGCTGACCTGCGGGTTCACCACCGATTCGGCGATTACGAACTTGGAGCGCATTCGGAAGCATCGAACCGCTGTATACTTGTTGCCTCATGATCCTCGCATTCGCTGTGTTGTTGTTGGTGGCCCTGGGGGGCGCACTGACGTATGAGTTGGCTGGCCAACACCTCAAGCACCGGTTGCCGCTCGTGTTGGCCTTCGGCGGGGCTTACCTCATTGGGTTGATTTTCTTGCACTTGGTGCCCGAGGCCTACGCGCATGGAGGCCAAATCGGATGGTACGTCCTGGCCGGTTTCCTCCTCCAAGTCGTCCTCGAGTGGATGTCAAAGGGCATTGAGCACGGGCACGTGCACCTCCCATCTGGTTCCAACAAGACCATGCCCTGGGGCATCTACATCAGCTTGTGCCTCCACGCACTCATCGAGTCCATGCCGCTCACCGAAGCAGGCGGGCACGCCCACCACGATCACCACCACCACGTGCACGCGGCGCATTTGGTGTGGGACCAAATCAACGCGCAACTGCTTCTCGGCCTCGGTCTCCACAAATTCCCGGTCGCCCTGGTCCTGATGGGGCTGCTGGCCGCGTTGGGCATGAGTGCGATGAAGCGATGGACGATGCTCCTCGTGTTCGGTTCCATGCCGTTGTTGGGCATGGGCGTTTACGAAATGCTCGTTCACTCCGGCGCCGCTTGGGCAGCCATCGTGCCCTCGGTAGCGGAAGGGCTGTTGATCGGCATTTTGCTCCACATCGCCACCACGATCTTGTTTGAAACCGGTGATGGTCATCGGTTTAACTTGGCCAAATTGGCGGTCATCGTGGTGGGCTTGGGAGTCGCTGCGATTTCCCTTGGGTTGGCGTAATTTTTCGACGAATCAAGAAACTTATTCGATTGAAGCTCGTATATGGTGGTGAAAATCATCACTATGAAGCATTATCGGATTTACATCGATACGCTCAAATTCGAGCAAATCTACATGCACCGACACCGCTTCAAACTCAACTCGTTTGAGTACTGTTTGAACTGACTCCCAGTCAGCTGAACAGTTCAGCGGCAATGCTTTGGGCCTGCGCCCAAGCTCTTGGATCTTTCACCGACCACGCCCCCAAAGCCTCAAACCGCTCCACCAATTGCTCGGTAGGCAGATTGCCCACGAGCTCATCCTTTGCCATGGGACACCCTCCGACCCCTCGGATGGCCCCATCGAATCGACGGCAGCCCGCTTCCAGGGCTGCCGTTGCTTTTTCCATGACGTCGAACGGCGAGGCGTGAAGGTGGGCTCCAATGGACACGCCGGGGAGTGCTGGCACCAGCGCTCGGAACGCATCGGCGATGGCATCGGGCGAAGCCGTTCCAACGGTGTCACTGAGCGAAATGACTTGCGTGCCCAATTCCTCCACGAGCCGGTGCGCCACATCGACAAGCAGTTCAGGAGCATAGGGGTCGCCGTAGGGATTGCCAAATCCCATACTCGTGTAGACCACCAACCGCTTGCCGGATTCGGAACAAATCGAACCAATGTCCTTCAGGCGATTCCAGGCTTCTTCCAATCCCGCACCAGTGTTGCGCCGCTGAAAGGTCTCGCTCAAGCTCAAAGGAAATCCGATGTCGTCGATGCAATCAAAGGCCGAAGCTTCCCGAGCGCCCCGGGCGTTGGCCACAATGACCAACCACCGCGTAGGCCGCGATTTGAACCCCTCTTCCACCAAAGCTTCTAGCACTTCAGCGGTATCGGCCATTTGGGGAATGGCACGGGGAGAAACGAAGCTGCCCATGTCCAAAGTGTCAAATCCTACGTCGAGCAAAGCGCGATAATAGGCGATTTTATCGGCGGTTTCGACAGGAGTATGCCACCCTTGGATGGCGTCACGAGGGCATTCCACCAGGTGAATCCGTTGCATGCACCAAAGGTAGGCCATGAAACTTGGCTTGGAATGCAACTTGAAGGCGGGGGCATCCGTAAGAGTGCACACCTAACCTCTCGAAAACGCACCCCCATGGATTTGCAATCGTTCAACCGCCTTCCACTCGACGAAAAAACGAATTACATGTGGGACCATGGCATTTGCCTTGCCCAACGCATCGTAGAGAACCGCTACATCCTCTGCATCTTTGAACTTCAAGGATTCTATGTTGAGGCCATTTATTCCCGCCGAAACAACCGCGTGAACGCCATCCTGCCCATTGCGGACATTCCCGAGTGGGAAGGCTACGTGGATCAAGTCATGAAGCAACTGCTTCACTTGAATTGACAAGAACGAATCAAGGAACGGACACTTCGGTGTCCGTTTTTGTTTTCGGCCAAGGGCCTGCGGTCCGTTCATGCCAGCGTTCCCAAATCCACGCATGGCCCTCGATTTCGAGCCGCCCCAGGCCCTCCCTTCCGTCGAAGGAGAACCGCCAAACGCCCTCGCGTTGAAGCCCGATCCAAGTCACCCGGTCATCCACCTGCCCCGCATGCACCCACCCCTCACCGGTTTGCCACCAGCCATCCCCTCGTTGTGCCTGAACGGCCGTGGAATCAATTGGCACCTGGCTTCCGGCCCACCGAACTCCCGCGATGGTCAGGTCCGGCACTCCAGAGCGCTCCATGGACCAATCCGTTGGTCGGGTGGGAGGGAGGCGCCACCACGGCACGCTCGCCCAGAAAAGGGCACTTGCTACCCACCACCCAGCCCCGCGAAAGCAACCGACGAGCAAAGCCAGGGTTCCCAAACCCACCGCCCACCACCGAACGAAGTCTCCCGGCATCACGGCATAGCACAACGCCTCCCAATTGCTCACGGCGCGCACTGCGTGCACGAACCCCTCGACGCTGTGATTCAAGGTCCAAAGGAGCCCCGCGCTCACGCCGTCGTCTCGCGGCCAAATCAGCCACCCCATCAACAAGACCCCGATCGCAGTGACCCATGGGCCTGCCACCAAGTTTACGGGCAGAAAGCCGAGTGGAAACTGCAGGAAGGTGGGCACTGCGATGGGAGTGGTGGCGCCTTGAGCTGCAATGGGAACCACCGCGGGCCTCGCCCACTTGGCCAGGCTCAGGGCGGCAGCGGCTTCCAACCCAAGCGCAATGCCAAGAACGGCGACATAGCTGAGCTGCGTCCCGAGTTGGTGCATCGCCAGCGGATGCACGACAACCATCGCCCATGCCGCCACGTTCAACGAATGACCTAAGGAACCAGGCCGGCGGATCACCGAGGCCACGATGAGCAAGGACGCCATCGACCAAGCGCGCACGGCGCTCTCGCCTGCGCCACAAAACAGCACAAACGCCCCGAGCAAGGGAATGCCCATCAACGCGAGCCACCGCAACGACTGGCGGCGGCTGCGCGCAAGCAGCAGCGGGAGGAACCCCACCAGCCCCACATGGTACCCACTGACTGCCAGGACGTGCGCGAGTCCGATGCGGCTGAATGCGGAACGAAGATCCGGGGGCAAAAGGGATTTGTCCCCGGTCGAAATGCCCCAAACGAATCCCAGCGCCTCCGGCGAAAGGCGCTCCGAGTATCGGGAATGCAGGGAAGCACGCGCCTCCATCAACAACCGTTTCCAAAGCGGCAATGAGGGCGTTCTCGCCTCGATCCATTCCCAATCGCTGCACACGCGCAACCGTCCTGCCCACCCCCGACTGCCATACACCCGCGCCTCATCGAACGATCCGCGGACCGTCCACGGAGCCCACTGCGCCCAAACCTGAAACGTCCCCTCGCACAAGGGCGCCCGCCCATCGCCTTCGAGCCGAACGGTCCGCTCCAAGCCTCCGCCCCGGCACCGTGCCACTGCGCGCCACCCCCGATCCGTAACCTCCACGTCGCTGCCGATGGAACAAACAAAGCACCCTGTACCGGACCAGTTCGGCGGCGTGCCCGATTCGGCGGCGCGCTCGGCATTCCAGCTGCCCATGCAGAACGCGGCAAGGCATCCCGCTTCGCGCCACCGACCACTGACCACCGCTGCGCACGACAGCAGGAGAGCGCTCAATTGGGCACAGCCTGTCGAACGAAAGAAGAGGGCCCCAAAGAGGGCGAAACCGACGTACGGCCAAAGCGGACTGCGCAACGAACGCGGCCAAGGGGAAGCTGCCATGGCGCGAAGGTGGAGGCTCTCCACCGGGCCGTCGCCGAAAGTTGATGAACGGAGGTCGGAACTTTACGCCCGCTCCTCAGTAGCCGCTTCGAATGCTTCGATTTGGAGCTCCTCGAAGGTCACGCGGTTTTTGAAAAAGTAGTCCCAAAGGATGCTGCGCCGATACCAACCCGCGTAATTCAGCGTAGCGAGGGGGCCAGGAAGGTGGTCGGAGGCGATGGCGGTGGACTCGGAACGGCGTTTGGCCCAGGTGCGGCGAAAGGTCCGATAAAACGCCATGTGCGCGTTGAAAACCGCTCGAAACAGCGGTCCATTGCCTTCGGTGAGGAACTTCCAAGCGGCGATGCCATCGAGCACCATCCGCCGCGTCAGCATCCACGGCCACGCCACCCGGTGGTGGTTTTTCATCAACAGAATCAAGTTGTTGCGGAAGTTCAGGTACGTCTTGAACGGGTTCAATTTCTGCAGGGTTCCTCCGCCCAAATGATACACCACACTGCCCCCGCACGCGCCCACGCGGTGCCCTCGGTTCTTCAACCGCCAACACAAGTCGATTTCCTCCATGTGCGCGAAGAAGTCCTCGTCCAGTCCGCCCACGCCGTGCCACGCATCCGAACGCACGAACAACGCCGCTCCGGACGCCCAAAAGACTTCGCGGTTTTCGTCGTATTGGCCTGCGTCCGATTCGAAGACTTCAAAGATGCGTCCAGCACAAAACATGAAGCCGTCGCGGTCCATGTACCCGCCTGCCGCTCCGGCATACTCCAGGAGCTCCGGATCGGAATCGTTGCGGAGTTTGGGGGCAGCCGCAGAGAACCCCGAGGCCAGCAGCTCCAAAACCGGTGGAATCCACCCCTCGGTCACCCGAACATCCGAGTTCAACAGCACATAAACGTCGGCATCGACCTGCGCGAGGCCCCGGTTGTATCCTCCTGCAAACCCCGAATTTTCCGGCAACTCCACAATGCGCACTGAGGGGTGGTGGGAACGCAGCCAATCCACCGAATCGTCGGTGCTCCCGTTGTCGATGACCACCACGTCCGCATCGGTGCTGTGCTCCACCACCGAAGGGAGGTACGTCTCAAGGTGTGCACGGCCGTTCCAATTCAGGATGGCCACGGCGACGGAAGGGGAGGCAGACAGGGGAGGCAAGGGCATTCAGCGCGGGTTGTAAAACAGGTCTTCCGGTTCTTCCCGCGTGTAGTTGTCGCGCGGATTGGAGCTGTTTTGTTGGGATTCCGTTACGCGCAAATTGTTCTCTCGGTTGCGCAGGATGGTGAGCCAGTCTTGGTTTTGGACTTCGCCGAGCATGTCGCTGTGCAGCAGGCGGAAGCATTCGGCAACCATGTGGGGGCTGTAAAAGAGGAAGCGTTTGTCGGTGAAGTTCCCCGCGCGGTAGTAATGCCAAATCTCGTACGGGTAGTACTCCGTGTCGTTGTGCCGTTGGACGACGGTGTTGGGCTTGCCGTAGCGCAAATACACGTAGCCCATTTCGCTGTCGGCTCCGTGGCCGGCGTAGCAGGCGCCCCAGCGTTCGTTCACGTAGGCGATGTCCTTGACGTATTCGGCGTGCCCCATGGCGGGGTTGTCCGGGCGTTCGAGGCGCCAAAACCGGTCCAGGAAGCTCCGCATGGCCGCGAGGTCAGCGGTCGGCA
>CAYMHW010000007.1:0-46959 GCA_964390365.1 uncultured Comamonadaceae bacterium
CGAACCCAGGACCCTCTCATTAAAAGTGAGATGCTCTAACCAGCTGAGCTACGAGATCGGATTTCAAAGAATTCCCGGTGTCGGCGACGCTCCGCCTGTCCGTTTCGGGGGGGCAAAGATAGACAGAATTCTTCTCAAGCAAATTCCGCAGCGTTTTTTTTTCGAGAGCACGGGATGCCCGCTCGTTTTAGGCAGGGCCATGCAACCGCTGTCGGTCGAATTGGGTCTATCTTTCGCACGATGAAAACGAAGGCATTGCACATCATGGTGGCGGTTTTGTGTTTTGGACTGGGTTCCGAGGCCATCGCCCAAACTACGCGCCCCAATGCATTTGTGGCGGATTTGGAAACCACTTGGGCCGAATGGCAACAAGACCCGAAGCGCTTGGCGTTTTGGGAAGAGCGCGGATGGGTGTTCGAGCCGACCGTCAAGCAGCTGCAGGATCGGAATGCTGCGTGGTGGCCTGTGGAGGACCGCCCGTGGGAGGACGGAACGCTTCAAGCGTCCGAGTTGCCCGAGGGCATCGCTCCCGACGCCATGAATTACCAGACATGGAACGTAGAAGGAGGAACCTTTCACCTCATCAGCTTGATTCGGTTGGAGACGTTGTATGCCCGCTCAGGCGGACAGCGTTGAACCCAACCCATTCCCTCAGCATGGTTTTGAAATCAATTTCCCGTTCGATCATGGCGCGATTTGCGACGTTGGTTCTGTTTTTATCGGTTTTGGCCTTCAGCGCGTCGGCGCAAGAAACGGCCATCAGCAACACCACCCTGACCACCTGCGGGGGCTTCCTTGTGGACACCGGCTTGAGCGCAGGCGATTCCAGCCCCAACGAGGACATCACGATGACGGTCTGCCCGGAAGCGCCAGAGACCATCATCACCCTCTATTTCGCGCTGGCGAATTTGGGGCCGGGTGATGTGCTTGAGTTGTACGACGGTCCGGACACCGATTCGCCGTTGCTCGGCTCGTTCACGGAATACGGTGCACAAGGCCTTGAAATTTACGCGGGCGAAGCCAACACCGGGGGCTGCCTGACGTTGCACTTCACGAGCGACGCCACGGGGAACAGCAACTTCGTTGCGGAGATGACCTGTGGTTACCCCTGCGAACGGCCGATTGCCTACTGCACGACTGGGGAGGATGTGCCGAATTTGGTCTGCCCCGGAGAGGAAATCACGTTCAACGCCACCGGCTCCACCGTGGCCGATGGCTTTGACATCGTGACGTGGGAGTGGGATTTCGACGACGGCAACACTGACAATTCAGGGGGCGTTGTCACGCACTCCTTTGACAACCCGGGCGCCTACAAGGTGCAGCTGAGCATTGGGGACAACAACTTCGATGAGGACACCCCCGAGGGGTGCTTCAACAACAACTTGATCGACCACTTGATCTTGGTTTCGACGGAGCCGGATTGGTCGGGGTCGAGCGTGGACGCTACGATTTGCTCAGGCCAAATCTTCCCCCTCGACGGCGTCGTCAACGGCGTCACCTACGATGCCACTCCGGACGCCGACTTCGGTGGCGGTTTGTTCATCCCCGACGACCAGTCGCAGTGCTTCTCAGCGTCCCTCACCTTCAACGGATTCAACCCCGGGGCGACCATCACCGATGGCTACAACGACATCGTGGACTACTTCATCAACTTCGAGCACAGCTTCATGGGCGATTTGACCATCACGTTCATTTGCCCCAACGGCCAGTCGATGACCGTTCACGAGCAAGGCGGCGGCGGAACGTTTTTGGGAGAGCCCGTCGACGTGGACGCAACGCCCGATGCCCAAGGAGTTGGGTATGATTATTACTGGTCACCTGACGCCACCAATGGCACTTGGGCCGAGAACGCAGGGGGTACGTTGCCCTCGGGAACCTATGAGGCTACGGGGCCTTGGAGCTTGATGGAAGGCTGTCCGTTGAACGGTACGTGGGAGGTCGAGATTTGCGACTCGTGGGGGTCGGACAACGGCTACATCTTCGACTGGACCATTCACTTCGACCCGAGTTTGTACCCGGATCCGATTGTGTTCACGCCGGTCTTCGGCATGCAATGCGACAGCACGTCGTGGTCGGGGCCGTCCATCAGCAGCACAAGCGCCGATTGCAATGACATCGAGATCCAACCGAACTTCGTGGGAACCGAGACCTACGTCTTCGAGGCGACGAACAATTTCGGTTGCACGTACGAGTACCCGGTTGAAATCACCGTCGTTCAAGGGCCCAACATCGAACTGTCCGCTTCGGCCGATTACTGCGGATCGCCCATCGATTTGAGCGGCAGCGTAACGAATGTGACGCCGGGTTACACCTACACGTACAACTGGTCGCCTGCAGGTCCGTTGAACACCGCGAGCGGCCCCAACGTGACGGTGACGGAGCTCGATGAACTCACGAACTTCTTGCTCACGGTGACCGTGACGGGCGGCGAGTTGGAGAATTGCTCGGGCACGGAATCGGTGTTCGTCGATGTGATGGATCCACCGGTGCCGTTTGATTTGGTGGAGCTGGAAATTTGCCTTGGTGAAACCGCAGCGTTGATCATCCCCGATCAGCCGCAAGGATGGGACGAGTACCTGTATGAGTGGACGTATTCCTATGAGTGCGATGATCCCACCACGCCAGCGCTGGAGATGTGTTCAGAGCCCGCGGGCAACGAGCCCAACATCGCCGTGGATGAATCGGGGGTGTATTCGGTCATCATCAGCATGCCGGCGCCTTGTGTTTGGACGGCGGAAGGCGCCTTTGAGGTGGTAGCTGAACCCTGCGAGTTGACCATTCCGAATGTGTTTTCGCCCAACAACCTTGGCGACGGCAACGACGCATTCCGCGTGGACGGATTGGACGGTTATCCCCGCAGCACGGTGCGCATCTACGACCGGTGGGGATCGCTGGTCTTCTCCCACGATGATTTTGGGAACTCCGCAGGCTGGTCGCCCAAGCCCGACGAAGCGAGCGAAGGAACGTATTATTACGTGCTCGGAGTGGCTCGCAGCGAAGCCGTTTTGACGGTGACGGATGAGGTGGGTGAGTTGGTTGAATACGGCGGAACGGGAATGAAGTACTTCCAAGGCACGCTGACGTTGGTTCGCTGAAGATGGAGCCGGTTTGGCGGGGTGGGGCGGTCACGGGTTCGCCCGAGGAGGAGTTGGGTGCGTTGGCTTTCGCCTTGGTGCGTGAGCAAGAGGCGGAGCAGGAGCGGATGCGTTCGCTGTTGCAGAGTGCGTCGATTGCCGTGCGTCGCCAAGAGGGGCTGACGTGGTCGCCCGTCGAATTGACGGCTATGAAATTTGCTGCAAGGGGACGACAGGTCGTAACGCTGTCCCCGCTGCCCGGCGGGGGCGAGCCGCATGCGTTCCGGCTGGGTTCGCCCGTGGAGTTGACCCCTGTCGATTCGGAAGGCCAAACCGAACCGCTCCGAGGCGTGGTGCGCCGCGCCAAGGCCCTCGAACTTGAAGTCGTTTTCGACGGCGCCCCGTTTGAGGCGCGAGACCAGCACCGGCGATGGACCGTCGATGCTTGCCTCGATGAGCGCACCTTCGCGGTCATGGCCATGGCGTTGAATCGCTGGATCAACGAAGAGGACGCTGAGCGAAAGCGACTGCGCGACGTGGTGCTGGGGCACCGCGCAGGGCGCACCATGGAAGTAGAGACCGCGGCATGGCCTCCTTTAAATGGCCCCCAAAGTGAGGTCGTAAATGCCGTGCTTGCGAAGCCCGAGCTTGCCGTCATCCAAGGCCCACCGGGTACAGGGAAAACGACGACCTTGGTCGCGGCCATCCGAGAATTGGTTCGCCGGGGCGAACGGGTGCTCGCTGCGGCACCGAGCAACGCCGCCACGGATGTGTTGGCCGCCCAGTGCATCACAGCCGGGCTGAATGTCGTCCGCATCGGCAATCCCGTTCGAGTGGACGACGACGTGGCCGATCGCAGCCTGGAGTCATTGGTGGAGCGCGACCCGGAATACAAGCAGGTGCGCGATTTGCGCCGCAGAGCGGAGGACGCATGGCGAGAGGCCACCCGCCACCGCCGGCAATTCGATGCCGATGCTCGGGCGGAGAAACGGGCTGCGCGCGCTGAGGCGAAGGACTTGCAGTCCGTGGCATTCGAGCTGGAGCAAGCGTTGGAAGAGCGGGTCATCCGGCACGCAGACGTGGTGTGCGCCACCCTCACGGGAACCGCCGATGCCGACTTGCGCTCGTTCCATTTTCCCGTGGTGGTCGTGGACGAGGCGGGGCAGGCATTGGAGCCCTTGGTTTGGGCGGCGTTGTTGAAGGCCGACCGGCTCGTGTTGGCGGGCGACCCCCAGCAGCTCCCGCCCACGGTGCATTCCTCGGCAGCGGCGTTGCTGGAGGTCAGCTTGTTGGAAAAACGGATGGCGCGTTTGGCCCAAACCCCGGCACCCGGCGGCTTGTTGACCATCCAATACCGCATGCACGCCGGCATCATGGCGCCCATCAGCGCACGGTTCTACAGCGGCCAACTCCAAGCAGACGCCTCCGTCGCAGAACGCGGCTACTCCGACCTGCCGCCGTGGACCTTCCTTGACACCGCGGGTTGCGGCTTCGACGAGCAGCGCGAGCCGGAAGGGGAGAGCACCTTCAACCCGGACGAGGCGGCCTTTGTGGCCCAGCGACTTGCTGAATTGCGAGCAAGCCATCCCGAAGCGAGCATCGGAGTCATCGCCCCGTACCGCGCTCAAGTCCAAGCCCTCGAAGCGGCCACGGAGCCGGATGAGCGGACGGACATCTCCACCGTCGATTCGTTCCAGGGCCAAGAACGCGACATCATCGTCCTCTCCCTGACGCGCAGCAACCCCGATGGCATCATCGGTTTCCTTTCCGAACACCGGCGCACGAACGTCGCCATGTCGCGCGCGCGCCGCCACCTCCTCATCGTGGGGGACAGCAGCACGGTCGCGAGCGATCCGTTCTTTCGTTGGCTCGTTGAACAAGCCGAAGTCGCGGGCGCTTACTGGAGTGCTTGGGAATTCCTCTGATCAGTCTTCGGCTTCCTCGGCATCGAGGTCGGCCGTGTACTCCGAAACCGCAGCCGGTTCCGGCGCGCCGAAGCCCGCAGGCCCCGCGTTCGAACCGCCCTCCTCATCGAGCGGGAAGACCTCGGTGATCTTCAGGAAGGCAATGGAAGGGATGACGTAACCGATGCCCAGCGACCGCATGTGCTCCGCCACCTTGTCGTACGCATCGCGGACGTCGCGCGCCGACAGCAGGATGTACTCGTTCGTTTCCTTCTCGCGCCCCTTGTCCTCGTCGAACGTGGTCAGCGCGATTTTCACCTTGAACCACAAATCCGCATCCTCGAACCGGATGACCTCCGAGAAGTTGCTCTTCGTGATTTGGTTGATTTCGAACGGACGAATGCCCTCGTTTTCGCAGATCGCCGTCATGCGCGTTTCCGCTTCCGTGTAGTTGAACGCGTCCAACACAAAGGACTCGGTGGCCTTGACTTCCGCGCCTTCGCTGTCGAGGCGGGTGTACTTGACCTTGCAGGTGAACCAGTGCTTCGTCATGCGGCAAAGGTAGGGATTCGGCGCCCTGAGGGGTGGGGAATGGGAAGGGTTTTGGTCCAAAATTTCCTTCCGCCAAACCCGCGCACCGCGTATCTTGGCTACGTGGAACTGTACGACGATTACCGGCACCAAGGACAGCGGAAAAAGCTGCTGCAGGAGCTTCGCGAAATGGGCATCGCATCGGAAGCGGTACTCGAGGCGATGAACCGCGTGCCGCGCCATTATTTCCTTTCCTCCGCCTTCGATGGCTACGCCTACCAAAACCAAGCCTTCCAAATCGGCGCAGGCCAAACCATTTCCAAGCCCTTCACCGTAGCCCGACAAACCGAGCTCCTGAACTGCTCCCGCGGGGCGAAGGTCCTCGAAATCGGTACCGGGAGCGGCTACCAGTGCGCGGTCCTGTGCGCCATGGGCTACAAGGTCCACTCCATCGAGCGCCAAAAGGAACTCTTCGACAAAGCCCGTCCGCTCCTCAAGGCCATGGGTTGGCGCCCGGAACTCTATTACGGCGACGGCTACAAAGGCAAGGAGGTGTTTGCACCCTTCGACGGCATCATCGTGACGTGCGGGGCGCCGGAAGTGCCGGAAGCGCTGTTGGGGCAGCTGGCCATCGGTGGCACCTTGGTCATTCCCGTCGGCGACGGGGAAGGGCAGCGCATGTTCACGTTCAAGCGCATGTCCGAAACGGAGTTTGCGCGCGAGGAACACGGGGAGTTCGCCTTCGTGCCGATGCTTGCCGCGCGGGCGCCGAAGGCGCGTTAGAGAATGGCGTCGAGGGGGCCGCGGCCTTCCCGGATGACTTGAATTTGGCCTCCTGTGCAATCGATGACCGTGGAGGCTTCCAACGAGCCCAAGCCGCCGTCCACCACCGCATCGACGGTTTGCTCGAACCGTTCTTCAATCAGTTCGGGGTCGGTCGTGTATTCCACCACGAGGTCCTCGTCGTGCACGGAGCTGACGACGAGCGGGCTGCCGAGGGCGTTCACGATGGCTTGCAACGCGCCGTGGTCGGGCACGCGGATGCCGATGGTTTTCTTGTTTCCCCGGAACCACTTGGGCACTTGCGTGGTCGCTTCGAGGATGAACGTGTACGGGCCCGGCAGCGCACGCCGCATCATTTTGAAGACGTCGTTGCCGACGGGTTTCGAGTAGGTGCTGAGTTGGCTTAAATCCGCGCAGGCCAAACTGAACGGCGCCTTCTCCGCCTTCACTCCCTTCAGCCGTGCGATCCGCTCCATCCCCTTCGCGGAGCCCAAACGGCACGCAAAACTGTACACCGTATCCGTGGGCACGACCACGACCCCGTCGCGCTCCAACAGGTCAACGGCCTGCTGAACGCGACGCGGATCGGGGTTTTCGGCGTGGATGCGGATGAGCATGGTCAGGCTTTTGCTTCGACCTTCGCGTGGTCGGCCAGGAACTGCGCCAAACCGGCATCGGTGAGCGGGTGCTTCAACAAGCCGAGGATGGCACTCAACGGTCCGGTCATCACATCGGCTCCGAGCTCCGCGCAATCGAGGATGTGCATCGTGTGCCGCACGCTCGCCGCCAAAATCTCCGTGCCAAAATCGTAGTTGTCGAAAATGGTGCGGATCTGCTCGATGAGCTGCAACCCGTCGGCGCTGATGTCGTCGAGGCGGCCGATGAACGGGCTGACGTAGGTGGCGCCGGCCTTGGCAGCGAGGAGCGCTTGGCCCGCCGAGAAGATGAGGGTGCAGTTGGTCCGGATGCCGTGGTCGGTGAACCACCGAATGGCCTTGATTCCGTCCGCAATGCAGGGCACCTTCACCACGATGTTCTCGTGGAGGTCGGCCAGGATTTGGCCTTCCGCGATCATGCCTTCAAAATCCGTCGCAATCACTTCGGCGCTCACGTCGCCGTCGACAATTTCACAAATCGCTTTGTAATGAGCGTGCACCGCTTGCTCGCCTGCGATGCCTTCCTTGGCCATCAGGGACGGGTTCGTGGTCACCCCGTCGAGGATTCCGAGGTCTTGCGCCTGGCGGATTTGATCCAGGTTCGCCGTGTCGATGAAGAATTTCATGGCGCGAAATTACACCTTTCGTTGAAGCGGCTTGGCGCAATGGGTGTATCTTGTTGATATGTTGTCCATTGAGGAAAAGGAAGAGGTGCGCGCACGCATCGAGGCCAAACTCCACGACCTCGAAGCCCGCGTCACCGAATACCGCGAGCTTGTCCGCCCCATCGCCCCCGAGAACGCCATCGGCCGCGTCAGCCGCATGGACGCCATCAACAACAAGAGCGTGAACGAAGCGGCCCTGCGCAAGGCGGAGGAGCACGTCGCAGGCTTGAAGCGGGCGCTGGCGCGGTTGGACGAAGACCGCTTCGGGCTGTGCTCGCGCTGCGGCGGCCCCATTCCCACGGGCCGGATTTTGCTGATGCCCGCGGCCACGACGTGCGTCCAGTGCGCTCGTTAAGGAGCGCGTGTTCATAAGTGCCCCGACAATGTGGGCAATCCGCAATACGAATTCGAATTCCCCGACGTTTGAGGCGTGGTCGCCTGTTATTTTTGCCGACCTGAACCCGATGGTGAACCGCGCAACAGTTGGAATTTTCGGCTTGGCCGCCCTCGTCTTGTCTGCAGGATGCGGCAAATTGCGGGACGCCGAAGTGCCCCACCGCATCCACGTGCCCCGCATCGACGTGGTGCTCGAGGACGGCGAAGGGTCGGAATCGGCGCGGGTCGAAGAGGTCTGGGTGTACACGCCCACGGACGTCCTCGGCGCTTTCCCGTTGCCGGCGGACATTCCGGTTTTAGCAGGCGAGGAGGGAAGCCCCGTGGAGTTGACGTTTTCCGCGGGCATTCGCGCGAATGGCATTGCTGCCACGCGCAAGCCCTATCCGCCGTACGAGGTGGTTCGGCAGGTGGTGGATGTGACGCCGGGCGGAGCCGACACCCTCTCTTTTGAAGTCGGGTACGCGGACGGTTTTGAGGTCCTCTTCGTCGAGGACTTCGAGACCGCGAACCGGTTTGCGGAGTCGACGACGTCCACAGCGGAAGTGATCCGGACCACGGTGGCCGGCGAGGTGTTCGAGGGCGTGGGCTCGGGCCGGGCGGAACTGCATGCGGGTGCGGCGGTGGTTTGGGCCCAAACCAACGAGCAGCAATACCCACTCAACCCCACCGGATCTTGCTGGCTCGAGTTCGACTACGCGTGCACCCAAAACTTCGCCATCGGCCTCAACCCCCAGAACCTCATCCAGGACAATCCCACCCCCATCCTCGTCCTGAACGATTCGGATGGCGAGTGGAAGAAAATCTACCTCGACCTGGGTCCTGTGGTCCGCAGCGAGACTTCGGCAGCTTGGTTCGAGGTGACGCTGGAGGCAGCTTGGGACGGATCAGCGGACACCACGTTTTTCGCCGTCGACAACCTGAAAATCGTCCAAGCCGAATGACGCACCATCCCCGAAGCGGTGCGTTGCGCGTGGCTTATGTGCTCACGGATTGGTTGGCGGCCGCGGCTTCGTGGTCCGTGTTGTTCGGGTACCGGAAGCTGTGGCTCGAGCCGGAAGTCATCGGGCACGCGCCGGTGGAGGCGTTTGGGGGGCGGTACCGCATCGGGTTGATGCTGGTTCCGTTGTTTTGGCTGGGGTTGCACGCGGTGTTGGGGATGTACCAGCGCCCGTTGAAGCGCCACCGGTTGTTGGAAGTGGGCAACACGTTGACGGCGGCGTTCATCGGCGGCGTGGTGCTCTTCTTTGCACTCATCTTGGACGACACCATCGCGCGGTACCAGCAGTATTATGCGTCGTTTGCGGTGCTCGTGACCTCGCAGTGGCTGTTCACGCTCATCGGGCGGATGGTGTGGACGACCCGCACGGTGAAGCGCATTCACCGGGGGCAGTGGAGTTTTCCGACGCTCGTCATCGGCGGGAATGCGCGGGCTGTGCGGATGGTGGAGGAGATCCAGCAGGCGCGGAAGAACTTGGGCTATCGGTTTGTGGGGTTTTTGCAGGTGAACGGGAAGGACACGGATTTGGGCCAAATCATGCCCCGCCTCGGAACCGTCGAAACCCTCCGCGAAACCGTCGTGGAGCACGGGGTAGAAGAGGTCATCATCGCCATCGGCTCGGGCGATCACGAGGTGCTCGAACGGCTGCTGAACGAACTGGGCGGATTGCCGGTCGCGGTGCGCATCATCCCGGACATTTACGACATCCTCAGCGGCTCGGTGCGGATGTCGAGCATCTACGGCACGCCGCTCATCGAGGTCGATCGCATCATCATGCCGCAGTGGCAGGTGGTGCTGAAACGGGTGATGGATTGGGTGGTGTCGTCGGTGGCGCTCGTGCTGCTCGCACCGGTGTTCATGCTCATCGCATTGGCGGTGAAACTCAACTCCAAGGGGCCCGTCTTTTACGTCCAAGAGCGCATCGGTTTGTACGGTAAACCGTTCCAAATCATCAAGTTCCGCACCATGGTCCAGGATGCGGAACGGCAAGGTCCGCAGCTCAGCAGCGACGAAGACCCGCGCATCACGTCGGTGGGGCGGTTCTTGCGCAAGTCGCGGTTGGATGAGTTGCCGCAGTTCTTCAACGTGCTGCGCGGGGACATGGCGTTGGTCGGCCCCCGTCCGGAGCGCGCCCACTTCATTGCCCAAATCATGGCCCGCGCCCCGCACTACCGCCACCTGCAAAAGGTCCGCCCGGGCATCACCTCTTGGGGCCAAGTCAAGTACGGCTACGCGACCAACGTGGACGAGATGATCCAGCGGCTGCGGTTCGATTTGATCTACATCGAGAACATGAGCATCGCGCTCGACCTGAAAATCCTGGCCTACACCGTCATCACGGTGCTCAAGGGACGCGGCAAGTGACCGGACGTTGGATGTTCGTCGATGAATAATTAATTTCGGGATGTCGTTTCGGTAAATTGCCGATTCGAAAACCAAATTCGTCCTGATTTTCACTCGATTCACGATGGGGGTTGCGGGGTGGTTCCTGCTGTGTGCGTTGCCCACGAGCGCGCTCGGGCAAGCTGTGCCCGATTGGAGCGGCATGCCGCCGGATCGCGTGGCCTTGACGCAGCAGACCATGGTGATGAGCATGCGACTCCTCCTGGAATCGCAGATCGAAGTGGAGGGGTTGGACGTGACCTGGGGCCAATCCCCTCGGAACCTGCGGAAACGATTGGACGAGGTGGTCGATGGGGTCATGGAGCTGCAAGGCGCGCGCTCGCTTCCAGGCTTTTATGGCTTTTCGGAAACGGTGGAGTGGTTGCTGGAAGACGTTGAGGAGCTCGACGAGCGCGACGTTTTGCGAGGCGGAGGGCGGTTGGATCGGTCGGCTGAGGAGCGCTTTTACGTGCTGGTGCAGGGGCGGTTGTACGAGCTCGAGTTGCAGTTGGCGCTGGAGTTGGGGGTGTTTGAGCGCTCGGGGTTGTGGGAGCGCATCGTGTCCGCCGCGGGTTGGGACTTGCCGGCGGATCCGGGGATGGGACAGGCCATGGACGCTTTGGACATTCCGCTTTCAAGCCAAACCCTGGACCTCCTCTCCTCCGAAGACGAAGTGCCGTTGCCCCGTCCACCCGCTGCGACGCCCGAATGGGTGGGCCAACTGGCGGAACTGCTCGGAGCAAGCAGGCCGGCGCCCAGTTTTTCTCCCGTGGTGGCGCCCGAACTCGTGGCCTTGAACCTCCCGGAATCGTTCGATGTGCCTTTTGCGTCGGGCTCTGCGGTGTTGGATTTGAACGCGCGCATGCAGCTGGCCGAAGTGCGCGACCTGATGGGGGCGCACCCGGAACTCCGGGTGGTGTGCACCGGTCACGCCGATGCCAATGGAACCCGCAGAACGAACGAAGAACTGTCGAAGGTGCGCGCGGAGGCGGTTCGAGCGAAGCTCTTGGAATCCGGCGTGGACCCGAGCCGCGTGCTCATGAATTATTTCGGTGAAGACCGCGCCGGGTGGTCGCCCGAAGAAGACCGGCGAGTGGAGGTTCGGTTCTATTGGGAAGCGCGCTGAATTGGAGGTTGGTGTGCACCTTTGCACCATGAAAATCATCTGCATCGGACGCAACTACGCCTTGCACGCAGCGGAGCTCGGCAACGCCGTGCCCGAGGAGCCGCTGTTTTTCCTCAAACCGGACAGCGCCATCCACCTGCACAAGCATCCGTTCTATTTGCCAGAATGGAGCGACGACATCCATTACGAAGTGGAGGTGGTGGTGCGCATCAACCGGTTGGGCAAGGCGATCGAGCCCCGGTTTGCGCACAAATACTACGCGGAAGTGGGGTTGGGCATCGACTTCACGGCCCGCGATGTGCAGGCAGAGTGCAAGGCGAAGGGCCATCCGTGGGAGCGCGCGAAGGCGTTCGACCATTCGGCGGTGGTGTCGCAGCAGTTCTTTCCGTTGGCTGATTTTGCGGGGGGGATTCAAGGTTTGGCCTTCACCTTGGAACGCAATGGGGAAGTGGTCCAAACCGGGCACACGCGCGACATGCTGTTTCCGGTCGATGACCTCATCGCGCACGTTTCCCGCTACATGACGCTCAAAGTCGGCGACCTCCTGTTCACGGGCACCCCTGCGGGCGTTGGGCGCGTCGAATCCGGGGACGTGCTCGAGGGCTTCCTCGAAGGCGTTTCCTGCTTTCGCGTGGCGGTGAAATGAAAACGGGCCGCCCGCAGGCGACCCGTTTTGAGGTTCACACCAAGGCTGCTTCGTGCGGCGTGAGGTCTCCAAGGCGCACGCAGCGGTCGGATGCGAGTTGGTCCCGGAAGACGACCTCGTGATCGAACACGTCGAGCACCTTCGGTCCTCCTTTCGTGAGCTCGCCACCGAGGAGCGCCTTGCTGAGTCGGTTCAGCACCTCGCGCTGGATGAGCCGTTTCATCGGCCGCGCGCCGTAGGCCAAACTGTATCCCTGCTCTGCCAACCATCCCATCGCCTCCTCGCTCACGCAGAGTTCGATTCCGGCGGCTTCGAGGCGCGGACTGAGTCCGGCGAGCTGGATGCGCAAAATGTCTCGGACATGATCGCGGCTCAGCGGTTCGAACAGCACGATTTCGTCGATGCGGTTGAGGAATTCGGGGCGCATTGAAGCCCGAAGTGCGCTCATCGCAGCGGCTTCCATGGCGGCTTTGACCTTCGAATTCACACGGCCATCGGCCTCCTCAAACAGCGCCTGGATCTGCTCGCTGCCCGCATTCGAGGTCATGATGATGAGGGTGTTACGGAAGTTGACCGTTCGGCCCTTCGAGTCGGTGAGCCGGCCGTCGTCGAGGACTTGGAGCAACACGTTGAACACGTCGGGATGCGCCTTTTCGACCTCGTCGAGGAGCACCACTGAGTAGGGCCGACGGCGCACCGCTTCGGTGAGCTGCCCCCCTTCGTCGTGCCCGATGTAGCCGGGAGGCGCCCCCACGAGACGCGACACGGTGTGGGACTCCTGGAATTCGCTCATGTCAATGCGGGTCATCGCTTGGTCGTCGTTGAACAGCACCTCGCTGAGGGCTTTCGCCAACTCAGTCTTTCCGACCCCCGTGGTGCCGAGGAACAGGAAACTTCCGACGGGGCGCTGGGCGTCCGAAAGTCCCGCACGCGACCGGCGCACGGCGTCGGAAACCGCGGCGATGGCTTCTTCCTGGCCCACGACCCGCGCGTGCAACCGGTCCTCAAGGTTCAGGAGCTTCTCCTTCTCGCTTTCGACCATGCGCTGCACGGGGATGCCAGTCCAATGCGCCACCACCGAAGCGATCTCGGCCGCGTCCACTTCCTCCTTGATGAGCTTCGAAGCCCCATCGAGTTCAGCAAGTCGTGCCTTGCCCGCCTGCACGGCGCGTTCCGCTTCTTGAATGCGCCCGTAGCGGATTTCGGCGACCTTCCCGAAGTCGCCATCCCGCTCTGCCCGGTCGGCCTCCAGTCGCAGTGCTTCGATGTTCGACTTCTCCCGTGCGATTTCGTCAGCGATGCCTTTCTCGTGGCGCCATTGGGTCTCCAACCGGTCGCGCTCCTCCTGAAGCGATGCCAGTTGCACACCCAGTTCCGCGAGCTTCACCGGGTCGTCTTCGCGTTTGATGGCCTCGCGCTCGATTTCGAGTTGGAGCACCCGCCGATCGAGCTCGTCCAGGGCGGCGGGCTTCGAGTTCATTTCCAGCCGCAATTTCGACGCGGCCTCGTCGATGAGGTCGATGGCCTTGTCTGGCAGGAACCGGTCGGCCACGTAGCGCGTGCTCAAATCGACCGCAGCGAGGATGGCCTCGTCACGGATTTGGACTTGGTGGTGCTGCTCGTATTTTTCCTTGATGCCGCGCAGAATGGAGACGGCGGACTCGCGGTCCGGTTCTTCGACGAGCACCTGCTGGAATCGGCGTTCGAGGGCCTTGTCCTTTTCGAAATACTTCTGGTATTCTTTGAGGGTGGTGGCTCCGATGGCCCGCAATTCACCTCGGGCCAAAGCCGGCTTCAAGATGTTCGCCGCGTCCATCGCTCCTTCGCCTCCACCGGCGCCGACGAGGGTGTGGATTTCGTCAATGAAGAGAACGATTTGGCCTTCCGCATCTTGCACTTCCTTCACCACGGCCTTGAGCCGCTCCTCGAACTCGCCCTTGTACTTCGCGCCGGCCACCAGCGCGCCCAAATCGAGCGAGTGGATGGTCTTGTCGAGGAGGTTATCGGGCACGTCTCCGTTGATGATCCGGTGCGCGATGCCTTCGGCAATGGCGGTCTTGCCCACACCGGGCTCGCCGATGAGGATGGGGTTGTTTTTCGTACGACGGCTGAGGATTTGCAAGACGCGCCGGATTTCTTCATCGCGGCCGATGACCGGGTCGAGTTTCCCGTCCTGTGCAAGCCGATTCAGGTTCTTAGCGTACTTCCCGAGGGCTTCGTACGTGTCTTCTTGGCTGGAAGAAGTGACCTTGGCGCCTTTCCTCAAATCCTGCACGGCTTGGCGCAGGGCGTCGCGGGTGGCGCCGGCGTCTTTGAGCATTTGGGCCGTGGAATCCCGCTCTTCAAGCAGCGATTCGAACAACCGGTCGGTGGGCACGTACTCGTCGCCTGCTTTCCGGGCCAAAGCCAATGCGCGTTGAATCACTTGGCCCGCAGCGCGCGACCACTGCGGCGCACTGCCCTCCACCTGAGGAAGGTGCTCCACTTGTTTTTCGACGGCGGCCTTGAGAGGAGCCACCGCGACGCCCATGCGCCCCAGCAATCCTGGGATGACGGGGTCTTCCACTTGGAGCATGGCATGCAGCAAGTGCAGCGTGTCGATGCTCGGGTGCCCTTCGGCGAGCGCCTCTTGTTGGGCTCGCGCAAGGATTTCTTGGCTTTTCAGCGTGAATGCGTTTGCGTCCATTTGATTTTTTTCCTCCGCTCGGTCAAATCCCAATCCAAATCGCTTTCCCGCGTCAAATCGTCAGGTTTCGATTGTTTTGAATGTCAAAACGGCACAGTCGCCGTAATTTTGGGCATGCACGTGTTCATCATCGGCCTGCCAGGCGCGGGGAAATCGACTGCGGCGAAGGCGCTCGCGGAGGCATGGGGATGGCCGCATTGCGATGTGGATGCGTGCATCGAGTCGGAGGCCGGGCAGTCCGTCAAGGCGCTCATCGAGGAGGCGGGCATCGAGGCGTTCCGGGAGCGCGAGCACCACATGCTCGCCTCGCTTTGCGACCGATCGGCTCCGCACATCGTGGCCTGTGGGGGAGGGACGCCTTTGGACCCTCGGAACCGCGCGCTGATGCAGTCCACGGGGGTGGCCGTTTGGCTCGATCCTCCGGCGGTGGAGCTGGTGCGCCGACTGCAGCAAGCGCCCCAAACACGTCCGCTGCTCGCCGGCATTCAGTGGGAAGTTGAAGGGGTGGAGCGCATCGAAGCCCTGCACGCAGAGCGGTCGCCCGCCTACGCGTTCGCTGCATTTCGAGGCCCCGATTTGGAGGCCGTTTACGGTGCGCTTTCGGCGTGGGCCCGATCCTCGAGGTAGGCGGTGCTGGTGCCGTCCTCCCGGAAGGCCACCTCAATGTGCTCTTTGACGGTGGTGCTCAAAGTCAGCCCACAGAAATCGGCGCGGATGGGGAAATTCCGGTGGAATCGGTCGATGAGCACCGCGGTGTTCATGGATTGGGGAGAGTGATCGAGCAGGTGCTTGACCGCGTATATGAGGGTCCTTCCTGAGTTGAGCACATCGTCTACGACAACCACATGATGCCCACGCAGCGCCGAAGCATCGCCTGTGTACTCGATGGGATGCTCCAAAGGCGCGTCCTTGTGCAGCGTAAGTTGCTCGTGGGCAATGTCCAAATCGCAAATCTCACGCAAAATGTCCACCAACCGCGCGCTCATGTGCGTGCCCTGTCCGGAGATGCCGATGACGATGAGCGCCTCCGACTGGTAATGGTGCTCGACGATTTGGCGGGCAATGCGCTGCAGTTTGCGTTCGATCTGAGCGGCATCGAGGATGAGCGTGCGGGAAGCGTTCATGCGGTAGGGTTCTTTTCGAACACGGCGACGGATTCGACGTGGGCGGTGTGGGGGAATTGGTCCACCAATTTAAACGATTGCAGCGCATACCCCCATTCAGCGAGGGTTTTCAAGTCGCGCGCTTGGGTTGCGGGGTTGCAGGAGACGTAAACGATGCGCGGGGCATCCAACCGAATGATTTTCCGGAGGGTCTTCGGGGAAATGCCCGCCCGAGGCGGATCGAGGACGATGGTCCGAATGCGCCCCTCATATTCCGGGTACTCCAACAGGAATTTCCCCACGTCCGCTGCGAAGAATTCAATGCCGTCGTTGCCGTTCCGCTTCGCGCTGACTCGGGCATCCGCGATGGCGCTTTCCACGAGGTCCACCCCGATGATGGGACGGCCGGTCGCCTGAGCAAGCAATTGGGCGATGGTGCCCGTTCCGCAGAAGAGGTCCATGATGACCTCGCCTTCAAGCTGCTCTTGGTCGCGCACCACGGCGGCCACCACTTCCGCATAGAGGCGTTCGGCGCACTGGGGGTTGGTCTGGAAGAAGCTGGACATGCTGATGTCAAAGGCCAAACCATGCAACACCTCCGTAATTCGTTCCTCGCCATCCACCAACCGGGACGTTCCGGCACGTGCCTCGACGCGTTCACCGGTGTCGTCGTTGATCGTGTGGAGGATGCCGGCCACGCGGCCGGGCCACAGTTCATGCAGGAGCCGCACGAATCCGTTCATGTCCCACCGCTTCAATCCAGCGCTGCTGGTCACGAGGTTCACGAGCAGGGAGTTGTGCGCGAAGCTTTTCCGTACCACGAGGAAGCGGAAAAATCCTTCCCGCTTCGGCGGGTGCCAGGGCGGGAGGCCGCTGGCTTCGCAGAAGGCTCGGATTTGGTGCAAATCGCGCTCCACGTCTTCGTCGAACAAGCCCGAATCGCGGTCCAAGTCCTCAACGGCCCACCACGTGCCGCGGTGCTTGAAGCCCAGCCCAAACCGATCCACCTTTTCGCCCGATTCCAAATCGTGCACGATGGCCGAAAAGCTGTACTCCATTTTGTTCCGGTAATGCCAGTGGCTCGGCGACCCCACGAATCCCTGGTACAGCGCCTCCACGTTCTCCACCTCGCCAATGCGCCGGAACAGCTCGAGCGTCGTGGACTCCTTGAGCGCGTGCTGCCGACCGATGGGCACGTTCGCGTAAGGCGCGCCCGGGATGGGCTGGTACGGCAAGTCCACTTCCTCGGGCGCGCGCTGCAACACCTCGTCCAAGCTGCATTCCGCATAGCGCGCTTTGCAATCGGTGACCCGCGCACGCACCCGTTGGCCGGGGAAGGCGTTCTGGACAAAGACCGTGAACAGGCCTTCCTCCGTGTCGATTTTTGCGATGCCTTTTCCTCCGAAGGCGTATCCCGTGATGTCCAAATCCAAGGACGCTCCACGGCGGTATTTTCGAGCTCTTCCCACAGCGCGCGAAGTTACGCGGCGCGTGGGGTATCTTTCGCCCATGCTCAAGGTTTTTCCCGCAAAATGGCCCTTCGTTTGGAGCGTGCTTGCGCTCGTTTCGTGCTCCTTCGGCGTGAGTTGGGGCCAAACTTCGTCCGACCTCACCGTGGTCACCTTCAACGTGCGCTATGACAACCCCAGCGACACGTTGCCTTGGGAAGACCGCAAGGAGGAGGTGGCCCAAGCGGTGATGTATTACGACGTCATTGGATTCCAAGAAGTGCTGCCGAATCAGTTGGTCGACTTGAAGGCCTCCCTGCCGCGCATGGATTCGTATGGCGTTGGGCGGGACGCGGACGGCGGAGGAGAGGCGTGTCCGGTTTTTTGGCGTCGCGACCGGTTCGATTTGCTCCATGCCGAAACGCGCTGGCTGTCGCTCACTCCCGACGAACCCGGAAGCGTGGGATGGGACGCAGATTTGCCGCGCATCGCCACCGTGGTGCTCCTGTTCGACCGCAAGACGGGCGCGCGCGTGCGGGTACTGAACACCCATTGGTCTCACACGGGACCCACGGCTCGCGAAGCTTCCGCGGCCTTGTGTTCCGGTTGGATGGGGCGTTCGGAGCCGGGCCTCGTGCGCGTCCTGATGGGGGATCTCAACGAAGAGCCCGGCGGAGCGGTGCACCGGTACCTCGCGAACGCAGGCGGCTGGACTGACGCGTACGCGAATCCGCGCACCCGCTGCCGCCGCGAATTCGGAACGTACACAACCTTCTTCACAGACCGGACTGTAGGTGCACCGCGCATCGACTACCTCTGGGTCGATGGAGCGAACGTCAAATGGCATTGCGTGGACGAGGTCATCAAGTGGGGGATGTTCATCTCCGATCACGCGCCCGTCCATGCGATTTTAGAAATCAATCAGTTGCCATGACCGAACGCTGGAAGGTGTGGTTGGGACCGGCGGCTTGTGCTGTGGTGGCCGCAGTCGCTTCGAGATTGGGGTTGTCATCGGAACAAGGGTTGACGCTGGCGGCCGCGGCTTGGATGCTGGTTTGGTGGATCAGCGAGGCCGTACCCATCGCAGTGACCTCGTTGCTGCCCATCGTGTTGTTTCCGGCGTTGGGCCTGATGGGGGTTGGGGAGGCAACGGCTTCGTTTGGTTCGCATTACGTGTTCTTGTTCCTCGGGGGCTTTCTGATTGCCCTCGCGCTGGAAAAGTGGAACCTGCACGAGCGGCTCGCACTTTGGGTGTTGCTGAGAGCGGGCAATTCGCGTCGACGCCTCGTGGGTGGGTTCATGGTGGCTACCGCTCTGTTGAGCATGTGGATTTCCAACACCGCCACCACGCTGATGATGCTGCCCATTGCCCTTTCCGTCATTTCCCAGGTGCCAAGCGCTGACGGGGATCGGTTCCCATTGGCGTTGTTGCTCGGGACGGCCTATGCTGCGAACATCGGCGGATTCACCACCTTGGTGGGCACCCCACCGAATGTCGCCATGGCGGGCATTTATTTCGACCAAACGGGACGCGAAGTGCCCTTTTTTGCATGGATGCTCTTCGCCTTTCCCTTGGGGGTGGTGTTGCTGTTGGCCGTGCATTGGCTCCTGACGCGGTGGCTGATTCCAGTGGCGACGGGGCCCATCGGAACTTCGCAGATGTGGATTCGCGAAGAACTCGCCCGGTTGGGCGCAATCGCCCAAGCCGAGCGCCGCGTGGGTTGGGTGTTTGGTTTGACGGCTCTGTTGTGGATGCTGAGGCGGCCATTGAACGAAGGATTGGGGTTGAATTTGGATGACACGGGCATTGCGATGGCCGGCGGGCTGGCCTTGTTCTTGGTTCGTTCGGAGCGGGGCGGCGGATCGCGGTTGCTCGAATGGAAGGATACCCAACGCCTCCCTTGGGACATCTTGTTGCTGTTTGGCGGAGGACTGACTTTGGCCCGCGCTTTGGGCGATGCGGGATTGATCGAGGCACTGGCCCAAGGCCTGGTTGGGGCTGGAGCGTGGCCATGGTGGGCTGTGGCGGCTGTGCTGACGGCCATGGGGCTCTTGCTTACGGAGGTCATGAGCAACTTGGCGTTGACCGTGGTGTTCGTTCCGGTGGTCATCGAACTCGCCGAAAGCTTGGGCCTGCCTCCGTTGTTGTTCGCAGTTCCATTGACCGTAGCGAGCAGCTGTGCGTTCATGCTGCCCATGGCCACGCCACCGAATGCCATTGTGTTCGGAAGCGGACAGGTGCGCATTCGCGACATGGCACGCGTCGGAATGTGGCTCAACGGACTGGCCATTCTGCTGATCGTCTCCCTCAGTTGGTTGGCCTTGCGCCCGTGGATGGAGGCGTTCTGTTAACTTCGTCCCATGAAATCCATCCTCGTCTTGCAAGGTCCCAACCTCAACCTCGTGGGAACACGGGAACCCTCGGTCTATGGACGGGAATCCTTGACGGATTGGTTGAACGCCCGGCTTCCCGAATGGACCCAACAAGGCGCGGACGTACACATCATTCAATCCAACCACGAAGGCGAATTGATCGATGCGTTGCATCATCACGGTTTCACGGCCGATGGCATCGCCTTCAACCCGGGCGGATTCACGCACACGAGCGTCGCCTTGCGCGATGCAGTGGCCGCCATCTCTGCCCCGGTCGTCGAGGTGCACTTGACCAACATTTATGCACGCGAACCTTTTCGCCAACACTCCATGATTTCTGGAGCTTGCGTTGCCGTCATCAGCGGACTTGGTTTTGCGGGCTATGAAGCAGCCATCCAGTACCTGCTCCATCACTGAAGCCAAATCCACACCGCCTCCCGGGGAGCGATCGGGTCCCTGGGGATCCATTCAATGAGGTGCATTCCACCCCCGCAGTCGGGGCACGACCACGCGATGGCTTTCTTCGGTTCGCGCACCTGGGTTTCTTCAAGTAGCCTCCCCGAAGCATCGCGCAATCGCAAAGTGCCCACACCGGGCTGTTTCGGCTGCCAGTGAATTTCCTGCCCGCGCTGGACGCAGCTGGATTTGAGGGCGTCGTTGATCGGGGTGGGTGTTGAGGCCGGGCCACAGGAGGTGGGGCCTGCGTCTTCCGGGTAAGTAAGCAACTCGAAGTTGGGATTGTTGAAACCGGTGTAGTCGAGTTGGCTGTTCCAATGGTTTTGGGCTGCGTTGAGCGCTTCGCCGAAAGGGGATGAGGCCCCGGCCAATTCTCCGGTGAAGCCCGCCTCGGAAAAACTGCCAAATTCGTTGTGTCCCCCAGCGCATCCCCACCACGGACCGCCATCCCAATGCGCATGTATCCCGTTGCCCAAGAAGTGGTTGTGCCCGCCATTGGTACCCGTGAGCCAGCCCTGTCCTCCTTCCGAAAGGTGGATGCCGATGCCGTTGTGAATCCACGTTGAGCAGGCCAAATGCGCCTCAGCGTGTTCGAGGCGCACCCCGGTTTGGCATCCCGAAAAGGTGCACCCATCGACGCGAACATCTCCCGGAGCGTGAGCAAGGTACAGCCCGGTATTCAGACCGTTTCCCGCAAATTCGCAGGATTTCCATTCCCCGCCTGCAGCAAACCAAGCCTCCCAGGTTGAGTGGATGAATTGGCAATCCCAAATCCGAGGCGCACAGAATTCGGTGAACACGCGCGACGACGAGAACTGCACTTCGTCCCAAAAGGGATCTGCACTTCCCGGACGGCTGTGGTGAACGTCGAGGCGATCTCCCGACCCGCCGTGCCATCGCCATCGGGCGTAGGACGAAATGGTGGCGGATCCGTCCGACCAAACGTCCACGTCGTTCCACCTCTGGGTCGCGTTCAAGTCCAAGAAACTTTCGGATTCTTGGTGCACTTCCAACCCGTGCCACCTCACTTCACCAAGTCCATGGCATTCCGTGGCTTCCAAAAGGAAAACGCTGAGCGGCGAACTCGCACCTTCCAAGCGCCATTCGGCATCCTCGGCTACTTCCACTTTGCCCGACAAGAAGACGCTGCTGGTGGCGTCACCCACTGCTTGAAAGGTGGTTCCGGAATGACAGACCAATTCGCCGAATTGGCTCCATGTGCTCCATGCAGGAAGCACGATTTCAGTGTTCGAATCCACGACGAGGCGTCCACCGGCATCCACGACAAGGGCAGCGCCTTCGTTCAACTGCAGGCTGCCGCCATTGAGGACGAGCGTACCGCCTGAGCGAATCCTCAGGGCACTGCCGTTGCCAATGCTGAGGGTGCCACCGGCTTGCAGCAGGAGGGTGTTTCCGTCGTTGATGCGAAGGGAACCCGTTCCCTGCCCACTTGATTCGCCAATGGTCAAGGTGCCTCCATTCTCGATGATGAGGTCGGAAGCGCACGGGGCGAGGTCCACGGTGAACGTGGGCCAAGTTGTGCCCCAGCCCCCATTCCCCAGCGGGGTTCCAACCGTCCACTCATCGCCTGCTTGGAGCACCCCGCCCCCCATGAATGTGCGCAGCGGCCTCAGGTGTCCCCAATGCGGAAATCCGTTGGCATCGCCTGCCATCGTCGCAGTGGCATCGGCTCCTTCGAGGATGAATTCGAGCAAGTGGTCCACGTGACCGGCCAGGTCGCAGTGGGCAGCGGGGGCGGAGCCCACGGGTTCATGCCGTCGCATCAATTCGGTGTCACTGCCCTCGTCCAAAGCGGAAGCCACGGGCACAAATGCCGTCCAATCCACGCTGTTGATGAGGTCGAATCCGAGATCGGACAACCCTTGGGATAGGGCCTGGATGTGCGGCGATGCGCTTCCGGGAACGTCTTCCCAAGCAGGCGCCGAGGGGGCGCAGTACGCCGTCGCGGCGAGCACCAGGTCGGACCACCATTCCCCGTTCAGGTTGGGCAAGCTGCAATCAAACACCACGGATGCGGAAGGGGTGGAGGCCGAATGGTAGGGGTTGCCGGGCAGGGGCCAGAGCTGGATTTGGGCCCAATTCACGCCCCAATCGCTGATGACTCCTTCGATGAGCGCATTGCCCCCTTGGTTCATCGAAACGAGCGGATGCCCATTGGAAATGGCCAAACAATGGGGCACACGCGGCCATCCCAGTTCCTCCAATTCCGCCTGGAGGGCGAGGTGCTCAGGCAAGACCCCGTCGGGCGTGAGCAACAGCAGTTCCCGCGCTGCCGGAGAATTCAATGCTTCCAACAGGGAGGCGGCTTGCACGTCTTGTTGTGCGAAGAATGCCAAGGCTTCTTGAAGTGCGATGGGCAAGTAGGCGCCTTGGTGCGGCGTATCCAGGGTGATGAATTGACTGACGCAATCGGAAATCCCTTCGAGTTCGCGTTGGCGCAAGGCCAACCGCGCAATGGCCCCGCCCATGCTCGCCCCGACCACGACGGAATTCGCTCCCCCGACCACGGTTTCGTTCACCAAGTCCAAGACCCGTGCAAGCAATGCGGCCTGCGCCGCAGCCGGTCGCGTTCCGTCCTCAAAGTCCACATAAACCAAATCAAACCCTTCCGCCACCAGCGAATCCAAGAGCACGGCCATCGAGGCGGTATTGGGATAGGCCAAATCGCTGCAGTCCCAAATCGCATCCCAGTTCATCGTCCCAAACCCGTAACTGGGCGACGCATCCGTCAAATCCGGATCGAATCCCTCCACCACAATCAACGGACGATCGAACAGTCCGTCCGACCCGAGCAGCGTAACGGCCATGCCATGGACCGCTTCCCCGCCGTATGGCACGCTGATCCACCACGGATTGTCCGGTGCATCGAACGACCACGGAGGCAAGTCCGGAGCAGGTGGGATGCACGTTGATTTCAACGGAATCGCCACCGACCACTTCAACGCATCCTGCTCGCACGGAATCCGGACTTCCACCCACGTCAAATCCGCATTCACCGAGGCAACATGGGGCAGCGCCCCGTGCCACCCCGTCCCGATGAGCACCCCGTCCACCCACAGCTCCGGCTCAAGGGCGTGAAGCGCATCGGGCAAGCCATCCGGAACCAACTCCCACTCGAAGGATTCGCCCTGCCGCAAAAAGGTTCGGCTCGAGACCATGCCCGAAGCCGTCGAATCGCCTGCAAAACACGGGGCCAAGGTCGCACGCAGCGGCCGCGCGGGATCCACCGCTTTGCGCACCACCGCCCACTGGTCACCGAGCGCCAGGAACGCCTGCTGGCGCATCGCCGCTGGGGAATCCTGCGCCAAGAGCTCAGCGCCGAAGCTCCACAACAGGGCAGCACCGAGCAGCCCCAGGAGCCTGGGGCGAAGTTCATTCGTATGCATGTGGATTCAGATCGAGGATTGGACGGATGCGACGGTGCCAGCTTGCTCGCGCGCAATGTCAAACACCTCCATTCGAAGCGGTTCAATGCCTCCCCCGTGGGGCTGCCAATACCAATGCACATGAAGGGGCCACGTTTCCATGCCAACGGGGAACTCGAATTCCAATCGAAGGGGCAGGGGCACAGCGTGCGGGGCCATCACCGCGGCCGCCGCCGACGGCGATGCGTCGAGCCAGGTGCTCAAGTTGGGTTCGTCGGATCCGGCCGCCAGGCGCGCGTGCAACCGGCCCGCGGTAAGCCGCGGCCGTGCGATGTGGAGGTCAACTTGGGTGGGGGTGGGCAACTCGATGGTGCGAGCAGTGGTTCCTTGGATCCGGACTCCCTGTCGAATTTGCGTGCTGCCGTTGGGATGCGTTGCACATACATTCACCACAACGGGCGCGTCGGAGGCAGGCCATTCTCCTCGGCCTTCGAAAAGCGCCATGGAGCCGAGCAGTTCACCGGAGGCAATCGCCCAACCGCCTTCTGCAACCGCCCCAGCGGACCAAACTTCCGCCACCCCCGAAATCGGCAAGGTGCCGTCCAAGTAGCGCGCTTCCCAAGTCAACGCCTCGCCGTCCGATTCGCGTTGCGGGTGACATCCCATCCCCACAACGCAGCCCAAAACCGCAAAGGCCCAGGCTGTATTTCGCTTCATCATGCCCCAAAGCACGACCACCGACCACCGAAAACGAAGGGAAGTTCACCGATGGCGGTGCGGAATTTGTGAGCGGGGTTCAGCGGGATTTGGCCAGCTTCCGAATCGCCCCATCCATGGCTTTAGCCAAGGCCCCTGCCTCCCGCTCGCTCAGCTGTTTGCCCAACGGCAAGCGCCGCGCGCTGCTGCGCACCACCAAGCTGTCCCCGCCCATGATCCAAAAGCTCTGGTCCATGGATTGCAGGAATTTGGTCGGGTCGCGTTTCACCACCTCCATGCGCTCCACGCTCGCCAGCGGCACCACCACCGCCCGCCCGTAGGAACCGAAGGCGTTCTTGACGCTCAGTTCGGTGGGCGTGATGCGGATGAGTTCGCGACCCCATTTCCGCCAAGCGATGACCTTGCCCACGCGGAACGCGAAGTAGGCCCAAAACGCCAACGAGATGGAGAAAAACATCCGTTCATCGGGGATTTCGGTTTGGGCCCATTCCCACATGAACACCGCACCGATGGCCCACCACGCCACCCACCACCCGATGAGCAACAGGAAGGACGTGCGCGGAATCCCTTGGGTGATGACCACCGTGAATTGGTCGCTCGATTGTTCGTAGGAGATGCGGGAGCCGATGGTGCGCATGGGTCAGGGGTTGAGGACGCGCCGGTACACCCGCTCGTATTCGGGCAAGACGCGTTCGATGTGGAATCGGTTGGCGGATTGGAGGGCTTGCAGGGAAAATCGCTCAAGGCGCGCCGGATCGCTGAGCAGGTGCAACGCCGCCGCGGCCAGCGCATCGACGTCGCCGATGGGGCAGAGGATGCCCGCGACCCCGTCTTCCACGACCTCCGAGATGCCGCCCGCCGTCGACGCCACCACCGGAACGCCCGCGGCCATGGCCTCCAAGGCCGAAAGGCCGAAGCTTTCCGATTCCGATGGCAGCATGAAGAGGTCGCTGATGAGCAGCGCTTCGATCGGGTTCTTCACCTTCCCTAAGAACAAGGTGTCCCGGTGAACGCCCAATTGTTCCGCGAGGACTTCGGCGGCGTGACGCTCTGGGCCATCGCCGATGAAGAGCAGTTTCGCAGGCAGGGTGGCCCGCACCCGAGCAAACGCCTGCACCACGTCCTTCACCCGCTTGAGGGGGCGGAAGTTGCTGATGTGCGTGATGATGGGCTCCTTCGACGGAGCGAGCGCTGCCCGCAAATCCTCCTTGACGGGGATGGCAAAATGGTTGGGGCAGAAGAAGTTGGGGATGACTTCAATGTCGCGGTTGACGCCGAATAAATGCCGCGTATCATCTTTCAAACTCTGCGAAACCGCCGTCACCGCATCGCTTTGGTTGATGGCAAACGAAATGACCGGCTCAAAGGAAGGATCGCGCCCGAGCAACGTGATGTCGGTGCCGTGCAACGTGGTGATGTACGGCACGCGCAGCCCTTCCTGTTCGAGGATGGCGCGAGCGGTGTACGCCGCACTGGCATGTGGAATCGCGTAATGCGCGTGAATGAGGTCGAGGTTGCGCTGCCGTGCCACTTCGACCATTTTGCTCGCGAGGACCAATTCGTATGGCGGGTAATCGAAGAGCGGGTAGTCCGATACGCGGACCTCGTGGTAGTACACGTTGGCGTGGAAGCTCCCGAGGCGTGCGGGTTGGTCGTAGGTGATGAAGTGGACCTCGTGTCCCTTTGCCGCCAGGCCTTTCCCGAGTTCGGTGGCCACGACGCCCGAGCCGCCGAAGGTGGGATAGCACACGATGCCGATGCGCATGCGCCGGGTGGGAGCGGAGTCAATCATGGAGGGTAAACCGCTCAGGGAGCTGGAAGGTTTGGTAAATCACCCGTTGAATTTCCGTCCGCACATTGAGCTTCACCAGCTTCCAGTTTTCCGCATCCGGATGCACGCGATTGCTCAGAAAGATGTAGACCAAATCCGCATCCGGATCCGCCCACGCCACCGTCCCCGTGAAGCCCGTGTGCCCGAAGCTCGCCCAGCCCGCCTCGTTGCAGGTGGGGCCTTCGTCGGGTTCCGCCTCGGGCCGATCGAACCCGCAGGCCTTGCGGTGCTGCGGATCGGGGTCCACCCGCTGGGTCCACGCGTGGATGGTTTCGGCATCGAGGAGCGCCTCCCCGCCGTAATAGCCGCCCCGCATGAGCATGTAGAACAGGCGGGCGAGGTCGTAGGCGTCGCTGAACAGGCCCGCGTGGCCCGCAACGCCGCCCAGCATCGCGGCGCCGGGGTCGTGGACGTGCCCGTGCACCGTTTGTTCCCGGAAGACCTGGTCCATTTCCGTCGGGGCGACATCGCCGGGGGTGGCCCAGTTCATCGGCTGGAATCCGATGCGCGTGAGGCCCATGGGTTCGTAGAAGCGGCGGGTGGCGAACTGATCGAGGGTTTGGCCTGAAAGCCGCTCCACCACCTGCTGCAGGAAGTAGTAGCCCAAATCGCTGTACCGATGCGTCCCCACGGGATCCACCTCCGCTTCCACGATGCGCTGCAGCACCGAATCGCGGTACGAATCCAGCTGGTACAGGCCATCTGCCACCAACGTCCGGTGCGTCGAATCCGGCTGCCGCACGAAAATCCCGGGCTGCTCCATCGCCTCGAGGTAAAACGGAATCCACGCCTTCAGCCCGGCCCGATGCGCCAAAATGTCCTCCAGCGTCCGGCTTCCGAGGTCGGTTCCCTGCAGCTCGGGCAGGTGCCGATCGAGCCGGTCCTTGCGGCTCAGTTGGCCCGCCTCCTCCAGCGCCATCAGGCTGACGGTCGAGGCCGCCACCTTCGTGATGCTGGCCAAATCATACACCGTTCCCGGCTCCACCGCCTGCCGCCCATCCAACGTCCCGTAACTCCCATCGTGCACAATGCGACCCCGGTGCACCGCCACCACGCGGCACCCGGGCATCGCCCCCTGCGCAATCGCCGCCTCCACGATCGAATCGATGGCCGCCCCCCCCTCAAACGGCCCGTCCGCAAACCCCAGCCGCACGCCCCCCAACGCCGGAACGCCCCAACCCGCCGGGAATCCGCCCGCCGAAACCGGCAACGTCCCCGACGCGCCGATCGCCCCGCCGAGCAGCTCGCCCGCCACCTCCTCCGCCACCGGCTCGTCCTCATACGCCACCACCACCGCATCGCTCAACGCCGCCACCCGCGTCATGCGGTCGAGCAAGTACGGTGACCCGAACACCACCACCACCAACGGCGGACTGCCCGGCGTGGCCGAAACGCGCGCCGCAAGGTCCTCCAATCCCGCCAGTTCCCCCTCCGTCACCCCATAGCCTTTCCCCACCCGCCGGTCCGTGCCCCCCACGGCCACCACGATCGCATCCCCGCGCTCCCCACGAGCCCACCACTTCGACACGTCCGAAGGGAACGCCGCACCCTCCACGCGCACCCCGCTCCCCATGACCCTCCCCAGCCGTTCGGCCAGCGGCCCCTCCTGCGACCCCATCCGCAACACCTTCACCTCCCGCACCCCCGAACCCAACGGCAACACGCCCCGGCGATTCGTCACCACCGTCACCGCCGCTTCCAAAATCGCCCGATGCACCGAATCCCGCACCGCCCCACCTTCCAGCGCCCCTCCCCAAACCGGCAACGCCTCCTGCGCGCGGCTCCAATGTTTGGCCAGCAACACCCGACGGCACTTTTCAGCCACGGCCACCGAGTCCAGCCGCCCCTCCGCCACCGCCGCCCGCACCTCCGCGATCACGACCTCCGGCTCCGCCGGAAACAACAGCACGTCGTTCCCCGCCAACAGCGCATCCACATTCGGCGTCTCCGTCTCCGTAAAATCGGCAAAGCCCTTCATGCTCATCGCATCCGTAAACACCAGCCCCTTGAAGCCGATTTCGCCCCGCAGCAAGTCCGTCACGATGCCGCTCGAAAGCGTGGAAGGCAAGCCTGCCGGCTCCAGCGCGGGAATGTTCAAGTGCGCCGCCATCATCGCGCCCACCCCCGCATCCGACAGCCCGCGGAACGGCACGAGTTCCACGCTGTCAAACCGCGCTCGATCGTGCTTCAACGTGGGCAAGGTGAAATGCGAATCGGCATCCGTATCCCCGTGACCCGGGAAGTGCTTCGCCGTGGCCAACACCCGCCGCGATTGCAGCCCCTCGGCATACGCCACCCCCAGCCGCGTCACCCGCTCCGGATCTTCGCCAAACGACCGGAACCCAATGACCGGGTTCGCGGGATTCGAGTTGATGTCCACGTCCGGGGCGAAGTTCACGTGGATGCCGAGCATGCGGAGGTCCTCCGCGATGAGCTGGCCCATGCGCCGCACGAGCGCGGGGTCGTCCGTGGCCCCGAGCGTGATGGCGCGGGGGTAGCCGTGCGTTTCCGTGAAGCGCATCGAGGCGCCCCATTCGGCGTCGGTGGAAACCAGCAGCGGAATCGCCGAGGCGTCTTGCAGCCGGTGCATCCGCTCACGTTGGAGTTCGGGTTGGCCTTGCATGGCAATGACCCCGCCGAGGCCAAATTCGCGGCACCACCGTTCTTCGCGTTCCCAGTCCGCGTTCTGCTCGCGGGAGTAAACGGGCGGCATGAGGAGCTGAGCGGTCATTTGGTCCAACGACAACGTCGCCAATACGGAATCCGCCCAAACGGCCCCGCGCTCATCCGTCAAAAAGGCAGGCAACTGCTGCGCCCAACCGGTGCCGGCCGCCGCGAACGCGAAGGCAAGTGCTACCGCCCTCATGCGAAGAGCTCCAATTTCTTGCGCACGGTGGCGACCATGAAATCGAACTGTTCGTCAAGGGTCAAATCGCTGTTGTCCAATACGATGGCGTCATCGGCTTGGCGCAGCGGTGCGGTGGACCGGGTGGAATCGATGCGGTCGCGGAGCAGCAAATTCTCCAGCACCTCCTCGTAGGTCGTGGTCTTGCCCGCCGCGGTGAGTTCTGCGTGCCGGCGCTGGGCGCGCACTTGGGGCGAAGCGGTCAGGAAGAACTTGATTTCCGCATCGGGCAACACCACCGTTCCGATGTCGCGCCCGTCCATGATGACGCCGCCGTCTTCGGCCATGCGTTGCTGGAGCGTCACGAGCTTTTTGCGCACGGCAGGCACGGTCGCCACGAGACTGACGCGTTTCGCCACTTCCATGTTGCGGATTTCCTTCTCCACGTTCACGCCGTTGAGGTGGATTTCCGAAACGCCGCTCGCGGGGTTGAACCGAAACTGCAAGTACATCCGATCGAGGGCCTGTTCGAGTCCCTTCGTGTTCACCTCGGTCGGGGTGACGAGCCGTTCCTTCATGGCAAACAACGTCGCCGCCCGGTACATCGCACCGGTGTCGATGTATGTGTAATGCAGGGCGCGCGCCACTTGTTGGGCGAGGGTGCTCTTTCCGGAAGAAGAATGCCCGTCGACGGCGATGTTGATGCGTTTGCGGTTCATGCGGCGAATTTACAGGTTTCGCGGTGGATGCAGCATCGGTCAGAGCCAGGCGCTCAGGGGAATGTTCAAGGCCAAATGCGTACTCGATCCCGCAAAGTGGTACGTGTTCCGGCTCAACCTCAGCTGGAACTGCTTCACGGCGAACGACGTGCCGATGGAGAACCCGTTGGTTCCGGTGCGGCCGCTTGCGGCGAGTTCTGCGCGGCGCCGGTAATCGAAGCCGAGCTGGAGCCGCAACGCTTCGGACAGGATGAGCTCGGTTCCGAGGCCCACGTGCCGCATGAGCCGGTCGCCGAACGCCCATTTTCCGCTCGGAATGAGCTCCCCCGTCAACGGGTCGATCATCGGGTCGTACGTGCCGGGGGGCGCGAGGTCCCACGTGAGCAGGTCGCTGAGGCGCAGGTGCACCTGGAACGGAGCGTGGGCGAATCCTTTCACGAGGCCGATTTGCAGGTTCGGTTGGAGGGGGCCAGTGGGCTGGTTGCCGTCGATGTTGATTTGGCCTGCCCAACCCGTCAATGCTGCTCCCACGGCCAATTGCTGGTCGGCGAACTGCCCGTGCGCCCCGAGCTCCAGCCCGAGCAAGCCCGCGGTCTCCCGGTCCAAATTCCGCATGCCCAACAGCCCGCGCGCCGCGACCTTCCACCGCGCATTCACCGCGCGCGAAGCCGTGCCCTGCAGCACCGTTTCGCCGCCGCTGAACGCGCCGACGACGTTGCCCGAGGCGTCCGTTTCGTCGAAGGTGCCGTAGCCGGAAAAGCGCGCACCGGTGGACCACGTCCAGCCGTTGCGCGTGCCCCACGTGTAGCCCACGCCGCTCGCGTTCATGCCCCCGAAGTAGCGCACGTGATCGAAGGCGATGCGCTGAGCGCTGGCCGAATCCACCAGGGCCGGCTGGTAGAGCGCGGCATGGGCATCGGGCTCCAACGAGGCCACGAGTCGCCCGCCCAAGGCCGCGGAACGCGGATCCGTGGGAACCTCGAACACCGTCCAAGGACTCACCGTGGTTTGGGCCGAAACGGCCGACGCGCAGAACGCGAAGGCCCAGAGCAACACCCGGGACTTCACAGCTCGAGCAGGGTTGGGGCGGCTTGCTCCTTGAGCAACGCCCGTTGCAACACTTCCGACAAGGTCTTCACGTAGGTGAATTTGAGTCCTTTCAGGTACCGTTCGTCAATGTCCTCCACGTCTTGCCGGTTCGACTCGCTGAGCAGGATTTCCTTGATGCCCGAGCGCTTGGCGGCCAGGATTTTTTCCTTGATGCCGCCTACGGGCAGGACTTGGCCGCGCAGGGTGATTTCACCGGTCATGGCGAGGGCACTGCGCACTTTGCGACCCGTCAGCGAGGAGGCCAGGGAGGTCAGCATGGTGACTCCCGCGCTCGGGCCGTCTTTCGGCGTGGCGCCTTCGGGCACGTGGATGTGGATGTTCCGGGTGCTGAAAATTTCCGGGTCAAGGTCCAGGGCGTGCGCGTGGGCCTTGATGAAACTCAGGGCGATGCTCGCGCTTTCCTTCATGACTTGGCCGAGGTTGCCCGTCAGCTGCATTTGGCCTTTTCCCGGAGAAAGTTGCGACTCGATGAACAGGATTTTACCCCCTACGGAGGTCCAGGCCAAACCCGTCACCACCCCCGGCACATCGTTGCCCTGATACCGAGTCCGGTCGTGCGCCGGCCCCAAAATGTCCTTCAGCTGCTCATCCGTGACCTCGACCTCAAACGGCTCTTCCATGGCAATCTGCCGAGCGCGGTTGCGGACGATTTTGCCCAAGCGCTTGTCCAAACCCCGCACCCCCGACTCGTTCGTATACCGATCCACCACCGACTCCAACGTCTTCTTCAGCACCTTGATGTCCTTCGTGGTGAACCCCGCTTCGCGCACTTGCTTCGGCAACAGGTGCTTGCGGGCGATTTCCACCTTTTCCTCCATGGTGTAACCGCTGACGTGGATGATTTCCATCCGGTCGCGCAAGGCGGGCTGGATGCTGCTCAGCGAGTTGCACGTGGCGAGGAACATGACGTTGCTCAAATCGTAGTCGATGTCGAGGTAGTTATCGTGGAAGGTGCTGTTTTGTTCTGGATCGAGCACTTCGAGCATGGCGGAAGACGGGTCGCCGTGGGCGTCGCGTGCAAGCTTGTCGATTTCGTCAAGCACGAAGAGCGGATTCGAGGTGCCGGCCTTTTTCAAGTTCTGCAACACGCGGCCGGGCATTGCCCCGATGTAGGTCTTGCGGTGACCGCGGATCTCCGCTTCGTCGCGCAGGCCGCCCAAACTCATCCGCACGTACTCGCGCCCCAGCGCCTTGGCAATGCTGCGCCCGAGCGACGTCTTGCCGACGCCCGGAGGGCCGTACAAGCACAGGATGGGGGCCTTCAGGTTGCCCTTCAGTTTCAGCACCGCGAGGTGTTCGATGATGCGCTCCTTCACTTCCTCGAGGCCGTAGTGGTCTTCGTCGAGCACGGCTTGGGCGTGCTTCAGGTCGAAGTTGTCTTCCGACCGGCGATTCCACGGCAAATCCAAGAGCAAGTCGAGGTAATTCGCCTGCACGCTGTACTCTGCGGACTGCGAGTTCATCCGCTCGAGCTTGCCGAGTTCTTTTTCGAAGGTTTCGCGGGCGTGGTCGGGCCAGTCCATCTGTTCCGCGCGCGCTCGCTTTTCAGCGATTTCCATCGCCTGCGGGTTGTTCCCGAGCTCTTCTTGGATCTGCTTGAGCTGTTGGTTCAGGAAGTATTCGCGCTGTTGCTGGTCGAGTTCGCCCTTCACCTTCGTGGCGATGTCGCGCTTCAGGGACAGCATTTGGCGCTCCTTGTGCAGCAATTCCAACACGCGGTTCGCCCGCGCCTTGATGCCTTCCACTTCGAGCAGCCGCTGCTTTTCCTCCACCGAAGCGTTCATGTTGGAACTCGTGAAGTTCACGAGGAAGCTGAGGGAGTCGATGCTCTTGATGGCAAACCGCGCTTCGGACGGGATGTTGGGGCTGAGCTGGATGATCTCGAGGGCGAGTTCCTTCAGGCTCTCCATCAAGGCGGTGTGTTCCGCGTCTTTGGGGGGGAGTTGCTCGGCGTCGTATTCCGTGACGCGGGCCTTGAGGTAGGGCTCTTCTTGGACCAATTCCGTCCAGTGGAACCGCTTCAGGCCTTGGAGGATGACCGTGTTGGTGCCGTCGGGCATCCGGAGCATTTTCAGCACGCGGGCCACGGTGCCCACCTTGTTGAGGTCGTCGGCGGCCGGGACTTCGATTTCGTCGTTTTTTTGGGCCACCACCCCGATGGTGCTGCCCGAAGAATGCGCCTCCTTCACCAACCGAATGGAGCGATCGCGCCCCACCGTAATGGGAATGACCACGCCCGGAAAGAGCACGGTGTTCCGCAAGGACAAAATCGGCAGCGCCTCGGGCACTTCCTCCCGGTGCATCGCCTCCTCGTCCTCGCTGGAGATGAGCGGAATGAAATCGTGGTCGTGCTCCTCGTTCAACAGCCACAAGCCTTCGTCGGCCAAATCGGATTCTTGCATGGTGTAAAGTTCGGCCCCGACCGCGGCAATTGCCATGCCACGCGGAACACCCGCAAAGAAACGCGCCAAACCTGCTGAAAGTATGCCGCCCTTCCGCCAATCTGTCAGCCCTGCGCCGCCCGGTGCGCGGCAGCCCACCGCGCCCGTTCGTCGGCCGTGGGCTCCACGTCGCGCCGCGCCATCACGGCTTCCGCCGTCCGCTCGAACTTCTCGAAATCGTACGGCTCGAATCCGTCCGCCCCGCCCCACGAGAACGAGGGCACGTGCTTCGGTGGAAAGCCCGACCCGATGACCTGCGCCGCCGTGCCCACCGTGGTGGCCGTGTTGAACATCGTGTTGATGCTGCACTTCGCGTGGTCGCCCATGAGCAGGCCGCAGAATTGGAGGTCCGTTTGTTCAAAGGCCTGCTTGCCGTGGTGCCAAATCCGCACCGGGCTGTAATTCGACTTCAGGTTCGAGCTGTTGGTGTCCGCTCCGAGGTTGCACCACGATCCGAGCACGGAGTTGCCGAGGAAGCCGTCGTGCCCTTTGTTCGAGTAACCGTGCATGACGACGTTGCTCAGCTCGCCCCCGAGTCGGCATTCGGGGCCGAAGGCGGAGGGGCCGGCAATTCGGCACGCCATCTTCACCACCGTGCCTGCGCCGAGTGCGAGCGGCCCGCGGAGGTGGGCGCCTTCCTGCACCTCCACGCCGGGGCCGAGGACGATGGGCCCCGCCTCCGTGTTGAAGGTGCAGGCCAGGGCCCGGGCGGTGGGGTGGGCGCGCAGGCGGTCGGTGGGGCCGAGGACGGTGACGTGGGCCGGCCAGTCCCAGTCGGCTTCGGCGCCCCAGGCGATAGACATGCGCTCCCAGTCGGCGCTCAGCGCCTCGCCGCACCGCAAAAACAGGTCGGTGGGCCGGGTGAGCACGTCGGGGGCGGTGGGCACGGGCGACCACTGGGTCGGTGTGCCGGGGAGGGGGTGTTCGGCCAGGGGTTCGCCTGCGTGGGTCCAGCCGGTGCCCGGCGCGAGGGAACGGACGAGTTCGATGGATTCGGGGGAGGGAATCCAGAGGGGATTGAGGGTGCGGGGGGAGGGGATTTGGCCTGCCCATTGCTCCCCCAACGTGCGCCCGCCCCAGAGCAAATCCTGCGCATCCCGCGTTTCCGAAAACGGGTAAAAATCCGCCGCAAACGCTGCAGGAGTCAGGAAGGTCAATCCATTCATGGCCGCAAAATACGCGTGAACCGAATCGCAAGGCAACTTGTTCTCACCCGGTAGCGAAGGAGCATGAAGCAATTTTCAATCAAGGACCTCGAACACCTGTCGGGCGTGAAAGCGCACACCATCCGCATTTGGGAGCAGCGCTATCAGGTGCTGGAACCGCAGCGGACGGACACGAACATCCGCTATTACGCGGGGTCGGAGTTGAAGCACTTGATGAACGTGGCGACGCTTGTGGAGAGCGGGAAGCGGATTTCGAAGGTGGCGGCGATGACGCGGGAGGAGGTGGCGCAGGCGGCGGGGAGCTTGAATTTGGCCGACACGAGTGCCGCGGGCATTGCAGGCCAAATGAAGCAATGCATGCTCGAATATGACGAGCGCCTCTTCGTCGACCTGTCCGACCGCTACACCGCGGAACACGGCTTCGAACGCCTCTTCACCGAAGTGTACCTGCCCTTCCTCGATCAGGTCGGGCTGCTCTGGCTGTCCGATGCGATTTGTCCCGCCCAAGAGCACTTCCTGAGCCAGCTCATTCGGCAGCAACTCTACGCGCGCCTCGCGGCGATGCCGATGGTGGCCAATCCGAAGCGCGTGCTCGTCCACTACCTGCCCGAGCAGGAGACCCACGAGCTGTCCTTGCTGTTCTTGCATTACCTCGCGAAGGCGAGGGGGGACCACAGCTTGTTCCTCGGGTCGAGCGTGCCGTTTGGCGACTTGGCCCAGTTCGCGAACCACTTTCCTTCGGTTGATTTCGTGACGTATTGCACCGTGCATCCGGATGGCGACAGGGTGGGGCCGTATGTGGACCAAATCAAGGCCCACTACAGCGACTCGCCGCATCGGTTTTGGCTCGCCGGCCGCCCGTTCACCAGCGTGGCCCCGATGCCGGGCTTCATCAACGTCTTTCAGAACGGTCACGCCATCATCGGCGCGCTGCACCCTGACCAGCCCATCGGCGTCTCCTGACCTTCTTCCACAAAATGCACATCTTCAACCCGCTGTAAATCAGCGGGTTGTTTCTTTTTGTGGAATTTTTAGAAAACATTCTTCCACAAAATGACGCAAGGGCGCGATTTCTGTTTAATCTTTGTCGGGAATCGTTACACAAGACCTGCGCCATGAGTACCATCGAATTCAACAACTTGCTCGTAGGACACGCCACGTTCCTCCGAGGCTTCGCTCTGAACCTGACCCGGAACGCTGACGATGCGGACGATTTGATCCAAGACACGATGGTCAAGGCACTACGATATAAGAACTCCTTCCGCGAAGGCACCAACTTCAAGGGATGGTTGTACACCATCATGCGGTCCATCTTCTTGAACAACCGGAAGAAGCTCAAGCCGGTGTATGCGGACCTCGGCGGCGAGGATTCGTGGATGATGGGCAGCGAGGGGTCGCGCGACGTGGAGAGCCAGCTGACGGAGAAGGACATTCGAGCGGCCATTGAGCGGTTGCGTCCGGATTTGGCCCGGGTGATGGACCTGTACCTTCAAGGCTATCGCTACGAGGAGGTGGCGGAGCAGTTGGGCATTCCGCTCGGAACGGTGAAGAGCCGCATTTTCCACGCTCGCAAGCAGTTGATCCCCGAGTTGGAAGTGTTCCGCAATTGAGTGCGTCTTAAGGCAACCCTTTCTTATGTTTGGGTGTCTTGAGTGCAGACTCCACGAATGGAGCTGAGTTAAGACCAAAACACATCCAAGATGATGAAAAGGGCATTGCCGTTGTTGATTGCATGCTGCTGCTTTGCAGGAGCCGTTGAGGCGCAAGTCATCACCCAAGGGCTGACCATCGAGGAATACGTCAACGACGTCCTCTTGGGCAACGGGGTTCAGGCGACGAACATCACGTACACCGGAGGTGACGTCCAATTGGGCTACATGACCGATGGAGACGGTACGTTCTCTGTGGCGGAGGGCTTGGTTCTTTCCACCGATAATGCTACCAACTTGGGATGCCAGACCGGGGCCTGCACCGATTGTTTGGGCATGGGCTTCAACGACGCTGACCTGCTGACGATTGCGAATTCCGTTCCACCGCTCATCGGGCAAAATTTCAGCGTGAGTTCCGTCAACGACGGCTGCGTCCTGGAATTCGACTTCGTAGCGGCGGGAGACACCGTTTCGTTCAATTACGTATTCGGTTCCGACGAATACCTCACGTGGATCAACTCGTCCTACAACGACGTCTTCGCCTTTTTCCTGAGCGGTCCGGGCATCACCGGTCCCTACGACAGCCCGGCAGGCTTCCCCGGCGGTGCGGTGAACATCGCCGCAGTGCCGGACACGGACCCGGCCATTCCGATCACCATTTCGTCGGTGAATCCCCAAACCAACGACGCTTACTACATCGACAACCCCGGTTCGACGGAGGCCCCGTGCATCAACGGTTACACCGTTCCGTTCACGGCTTGGCACCAAGTGGAATGCGGGGAAACGTACCACATCAAACTCGCCATTGCAGACGGCTCTGACACGGCACTCGAGAGCATCGTGGTGCTTGAAGCCGGTTCCTTCCAGTCGAACGCAGTGGTCCAGATCGATTTGAGCATCGACGTGGGGGGACCCGATGCAAACACGATTTACGAAGACTGCGGCACCGCGACGTTGACGTTCGAACGACCGGTCGAGACCATCTTGGAGCTCCAAGAAATGGTTTACATCGACTACAGCAACAGCACGGCAACCAATGGCGTGGACTACGGTCAGCCACAACCCGATGGCTCGTTGCTGCCTCTTCCTGACTCCGTGGTGTTCGAACCGTTTGTGAGCATCGTGGAGTTCCAACTGGTGGCGGCCATCGATGGCATCTTCGATCCCAACGAGGTGGTGGAAATGGTCATCGACAACGTCGCGGCCTGCAACGGCGGTGGCTTGGAGACGTATTTCTCGTTCATCATTTCCGAGGAACCCCCGCCCTTCGAGGTGTCCGGCTATTCAACCGAAGCATGCCTCGGATTTGAACAACCGGTTTCCCCCATTGTTTCGGGCGGTTATGGCAACTACACGTACGAGTGGGAATGCAACGGAGCGACGGATGCCGAAATCATCATCACCCCGGACGATGATTGGTCGTGCTTTGTGACCGTAGGTGACACCTGCGGAATGCCGTCCCAAACGGTCGAAATTGAGGTGGAAATCTTGGAGTTCCCACCCTTCCTCGTGGACATCGTGCAGGAGTCGGTTGAGCTGTCCTGCAACGGGGCCACGACCGTTTCGGTCAATGCGGAGGGGGGCAACGGTCCGTCCACGGGAGGGTCCTACGATTACGACTGGTACGACCAAGACGGCGGGAACGTGCCGCCTTCGTGGTGGATGCCGAGTGAAGTGAATTTGGCTGTTTGGCAGGGCGTAGAGACCCTCTTTGTGACGGTCACGGATGCTTGCGGCTTTGAAGAGACGGACTCCATCGAAATCACCTACAACATCCCCGAGTTGATCGTGGATTTGGACCCGACGCTGGAGGTCTTCTGCAACGAAGACTTCACCGTGGGGCCCATGGTCACGGGGCAGGGGCCGTTCAACTACCAATGGTTCCAGAACGGCAGCAACATGTGGGTGTGGAGCCAAAATTACTCCACCTCCACCAGCGCCGACCTGACCTTGGAAGTGGTGGTGTCCGATGCGTGCGGCCAAGAAGAGTCCGCCGAGGTGGAGGTCCAAGTCACGGCGCCGGATGTGGTGGTGGTGACGCCAACGGAGTTGGTGGGTCCGTGCACAACAGTATTTGAGGTCGAAGCCGACGTCACCAGCGGTTCGGGGGGCTACACCTACACGTGGTACCAAGACGGTGAGTTGATGGCCGGTCAGGCGAACGATGCCGTTTTCATTGAATCGTTCGTGGACACGGAAATCGAAGTGGTGGTCAACGATGGATGTGGCCAAACCGGAGGAAACTCCACCGACATCGTCATCGAGAACCCACCTTTGGTCATCGAACTGGGCGACCCGATCAACGCCTCCTGCGTCGACAACACGCCCATCGCCGTGGACATCCTCAGCGGTTCCGGCGAATACGAGTACGCTTGGGAAGTGAACGGAGTGCCTTATAGCACGGACGAGGACATTTTGGTCCAGAGTTTCTTCACCATTCCCATTGCGGTGAGCGTGGTGGACGGATGCGGTGGTGCCGCTTCCGATGAAGTCACGTACATCATCCCGGACATTCCGTTGGACATCACCATCTCCGAGGACATCACCATTTGCGCGGGAGACGGCATCAGCGTGGAAGCCACAGCGACCGGAGGTGAAGAAGGATTTGTCTATTACTGGCCCACGCTCAATGCCTACGGGCCGACCCAGTACATCGTTCCAACGCAGACCGCGACTTACCCGGTGGTGGCAACGGACATTTGCGGCTGGGAAGTGGAGGAAGCTACGGAAGTGGCTGTGCAGTACCTGTTCAGCAACTTCACGATTTCCATGCTGACCCAAACCGAGGCGCAGTTTACCGCGACGCCTTCACCCGAGGAACCCTTCGACGGAGCGTTCACCTATTCGTGGAACTTCGGAGACGGGGCCACGTCGGATGAACCGAATCCCTTGCACCAATACGACGGGCTCCAAGATTACACCGCGAGCCTCGAGGTGACGAGCTGGATCGGGTGCCGAGACTCGGCTTACACGAACATTCCGGGACCGGTGAATTTGTATGTTCCGACGGCATTTACGCCCAACAACGATGGGTTGAACGATGCCTTCTATGCGCACTTATCGGGCGTGAAGGACTTTGAGATGTGGGTCTTCAACCGGTGGGGCGAAGAGGTCTTCCACACCCAAGACCCGCTTGAGCCTTGGATCGGTGAAGTCAACGGTGGCGAGCACTATGCACCCAATGGCATTTACAACTGGGTGGTGCGGCTGAAAGGCTTCAACACCGATGCCCAAGAATACACGGGCACCGTGCAGCTGATGCGGTGACACCGGAACGGTCTTGAAAAGCGCCCGATGGACTCGATCCGTCGGGCGTTTTTTTTGGCGCCGTGGCGGCGCATGGACTCCAAGGGGCAATGTTCCAGGGCTCAGGCGCGATGAGCATGCAAATCCGTGGTATTTTTCGGCTCATGGAACAAGCGAAATCCCCCTCGCGCTACCTCATGCCGTTCATGGTCATGACCGCGCTGTTCTTCATGTTGGGCTTCATCACCGTGCTGGTGGATGCGCTCATTCCGCGGTTGAAGGAGGTGTTTGAGCTGACTTACCTGCAAGCGGGTTTGGTCCAAATGGCTTGGTTCACAGCCTACGGCGTCTTCTCCATTCCAGGAGGCGGTTTCATTGCGCGATTCGGTTACAAGACGGGCATCATGGCGAGTTTGGCCATGGCGGGACTGGGCTGCGCCTTGTTCTACCCGGCAGCCGACACGCGGCTTTATGGCTTGTTCTTGCTGGCGTTGTTCGTCGTCGCGGGTGGGCTCGCGGTTTTGCAAGTGGCCATCAATCCGTACATCAGTGTGCTGGGGGCGAAAGGGGGCGAATCCCGCCGATTGAGTTTGGCCCAAGCCTTCAATTCGCTGGGAACCACCATTGCGCCCATCGTCGCGGCCACTTATTTGCTGAGCGACAAGATCATGTCCTCGTCAAGCATTGAATCGCTCGATGAAGTGGCCAAATCCGCTTATTACGCGCAAGAAGCGAGTGCGGTGCAAGGACCATTTTTGTGGTTGGCGGGCGCGTTCATAGCGCTCGCTGTCCTCGTGGGCGTCATCAACCTGCCGCAGGTGTTGGCCCAGAAGGCGGGTGCGTTGTCGCATTACTTTGAGGCCTTGGACAATCGGCGGTTGCGCTTCGGAGCGGTGGGCATATTCGTTTATGTGGGAGCTGAAGTGGCGTTGGGCAGCTACATGGTGAATTACGGCCTGTCGCTCGACATTGCTGAAGCCCTTCGGGAGAATGCGGTCGTGGGTGCGCTGGTTCAATTCGCGGCGAGCATCAAGGGGGCGGAGGTTACCGGAATGGACGCGAAGGCGGTCATCGGTGCGTTGTTGACGTTCTACTGGGGCGGGGCCATGCTGGGGCGGTTCTTGGGTTCGGCCTTGATGACGCGCATAGCACCCAACAAATTGCTGGGCCTGTTCGCGCTATCGGCCATGCTGATGGTGCTCATCAGCATCAACGCCTCGGGCATCCTCGCTTTGATGGCCTTGCTTGCCGTCGGATTCTTCAACAGCATCATGTTCCCGACCATTTTTACCCTGGCCATCGACGAGTTGGGCGAATTGAAGCCGCTGGGTTCAGGCATTTTGTGCACGGCCATTTTCGGAGGAGCCGTCATTCCTCCCGCTGTTGGCTGGTTGGCCGATCTGACCGGTGGTTTTGGCGCCGCGTTCGTGCTTCCGCTGCTTTGCTACGGCTACATCCAGTTCTACGCGTTCCGCGTGGCGCGTTGATTTCGAAGTCTTTGTTCCCTGGTTTTCTTGCAGTTGTCCTGCTGGTCCCGGATTTTTTCGTGTCATCAGGACACTTTTTGTGAGTGGGATTTGCGAAAAACACTAAAAATGTCTAACAAACTGTGATTTGTTATACACAAGAAGAACGTTTTCGTCCGAAAAGGTGTTCATTCGTATAGCAAACCACGGACGGAATGTCCCGCCCGCGAGAAATAGTACAATCATGGCTCGCAAAAAGCAAGAAAAGGAGCTCCAGCCGAACATCAAGGTTCGCTTGGATCGCCGCACGGTGATCACGGTGCGCGATCGTGAGAAGTTGGAGTTTTGGAAATCGAAATACCCCGCACTCGAAGTGCTCGAGGGGTAATCTGAGCCGAGGTTAAGCGGTTCAACAAAAAAAGGCGACTCGTGGTCGCCTTTTTTCATTCCCAACGGACAGGAACACTCAAGCCACCTGGGACGAGTTGGCCCAAGGTGCATGCGCCAGTTGCTGCCGCCCACTCTTCGTCAGGGTGTAGCCGTTGCGGTTTTGCACCATGCCATCGAGGTACAAATTGGTGATGCGCTCGCCGATGCGCGCCTGGCCCACGTTCAAGTCGGTATCTTCCTCGATGCGCTTCCAAAAATTGCGCTCGAGCACAGCCAAACGAATGTTCGCGTTGAATTCGTTTTTATGCGTTTGGACGATGTCCAAAATCATGTAGTCGTACTTGTCTAATTGCTGCATGAAAGGGGCTTTTTGATCCGAACTTGAGCAGGCAAATTAGACCGCAAGCCCACGCACAATGGGCTTCTTATGAACGAGATGTCCACGCTTTGTCCACGAATTCAGGCCAAATGTGGACGAAATGTTAATAACCAGCCGCCTCCGCTTCCCGTGCGGCCTCCGTTGGCGGAGGGGTGTAAGGCGTGGAGTTGAAGTAGCCGAGGTACCGGCGCACGTAAGCGCATTCGCGGTCGGAGTGCGTTCCTTTGGGGAAGGGCCGGTGGATGACCACCTGGCGGCGTCGTTGGTCCAAGGCCAAACACGAAATCCAGCTGACTCCCTCGCGCAACCGATTCCACCGCGCATCGTCCAGGCAAACGGAAGGGTCCATTTCGACCACCCGAATTCGCTTTCGGTCTGGTACGGCCCACAGAAACACTTGCCGCACCCTGCGTGCTCGCCAGCTTGTTGGGCGGCAGGTGACCAAGAGCAACGGTCGGTAATGGCCGCCCAACTGACCTTGAATGTGCCAGCCCATTCCATGCAGGATGCGCTGCAGCATCCGGTGAATCGCGTTGAGTTTGGGAGCGTTCATGGGACGATGGGCCAGGTGTTCGGGACCTTGTCCGTCCACGGTCCGCGCAGCGAGGGTGCGGCTTGCACGTTGTGAGCCAGTTCCGTCATGAAGTCGGCGCGCGATAGGGGTTCTGCTCCGAGCGTGAGGAGGTGGTCGTTTACGATTTGGCAATCAATGGCTCCAAAGCCCCAATGCCGCGCAAAATCCACGAGGTGCACCATGGCCACTTTCGAGGCATCCGACGCGTAGGAAAACATGCTATCGCCCGTAAAATGCCGCCCGATGGCCACCCCAAACAGCCCGCCCACCAATTTCCCGTCGCTCCACGCTTCGAACGAATGGGCAAACCCAAATTCATGCAGCTCCATGAACGCTGCCTCCACTTCGGGGGAAAGCCACGTTTCCTCGCGGTCGGCGCAGCCTTTCAGCACCCCGGCGAAGTCGGTGTCCACGCGCACGTCGAACCGCCGCTTTCGCAAGGTGTTGCGGAGCGATTTCGACACCTTCAGGCGATCGAGGCGCAGCACACAGCGCTCCACAGGCGCCCACCAAACGATGGGTTCCCACGGCATGTACCACGGAAAAATGCCGGACTCGTATGCGAGCAACATGCGCTCCACCGACAAGTCGCCACCGAGCGCCAAAATGCCCTCCCCAACGCTGCGTTCCACAGGCGGGAAATGCAGGTCCGCCCCGGGATCCATCCAATGAAGTTCCAACTCGCTCATCCGGCTTGAAGTTAAGGCAATCGCCGCGGAACCCGCCCGTTGCCCGAACTTTGCGTCATGCTCCATTCCTCGACGGACCCCCGAGCCTTGCGCGCTCACTTGCGGCACGTGTTTGCCGCCGTTCCGGAGGCGGTCCGTGCGGAGCGGTTGGCGGCGGTGCCAGGTAGGAGGCCGAACCGCTTGGAGGGCGAACGTTCGGGCCGCCGCACGCGGTTTGCTGCGGTGCTGCTGGTGTTGGTCCCCGATGCCGCGACCGGGGTGTGGCATGGCGTGTTGATGGAGCGCACCCCGCATGAGGGCGTGCACGGAGGCCAAATCAGCATTCCCGGCGGCGAGGTGGAGCCTTCCGACCCCTCGCGCTGGGCCACCGCCCAACGGGAATTCGAGGAGGAAATGGGCGTTCGCGTGCGCGAGGGAGACGTGGTGGGGCAGTTGACGCGGCTTTACATCCCGCCGAGTGGATTCGAGGTGGAGGCGTTCGTGGCGGTGTTGGAGGAGGAACCGGTTTGGCGTCCGGATCCCGAAGAGGTGGCGGCCGTGTTGCGCTGGCCGCTGCATCCCGAGCCGGAGTTGGAGGCGATGCGAGCGGGGGCGATGCGCGTGCCGGGCTATCCGTGCGAAGGGCGGGTGATTTGGGGGGCGACGGCCATCTTGCTGACGGAACTGCTCGCGGTGGTGCGATGGGGGCGAGGAACGATGTAATTTTGGCCTATGGCAACCTGGAAATCACTGTACAGCACCAAGGAAGACGAAGTGCTCGACGCCATCAAAGCCGCGGAAGAAGTCGGCACCGTCGAATGGGTGCGCCCGCTGCTTGAAGTCGTGCGCGAGCACCCCTCCGACGAGGTCAAGGCTGCCGCGGCCAGCGTGCTCGGTTCCTTGAAAGTGTCGGCCGCTGAAGACGTCCTCGGTGACGCGCTGGACGATCCCGAATTTGAGGCCATCGGTGCGGACATCATCGGTTTCCTGTGGAACTGCGGATTTCACTCCGAAGAACTGCTTCCCGCGGTGGTCCGGTGCGCGGTGCGCGGCGATTTTCGCAGTGCGATGGAGGCTTTGACATGGGTCGAGCAGATCGAAAGCCTGAACGGCGAAGGCGACCTCCTCGAGTCGATTTTGATGGTGCGCGGGGGCTTGGAAGACCAAAGCCTGAGCGAAGTCCACGCCCTGCTCCAACCCCTGCTCGACAACCTCCACCGCCTCGAACGGACGCAGTGACGCTCAGGTTTGGATGACGCCTGGGTTGAAGGGGCGTTCGGCGGGTGCGGCGTTGGCCGCTTCAATGCCGCGTGAAATCCAATGCCGCGTCGCTTGCGGGTCGATGATGGCGTCCACCCACAACCGCGCCGCTGCGTAGACGGGCTGCGTCGCTTCTTCGTACCTCGCCGAAATCCGGTCGAAGACGGCCTGAGCCGCCTGCTCGTCCACGGTTTCGCCCTTCTTCTTCAAGGCACTGACTTCGATTTGTTGCAGAACTTTCGCCGCCTGCGCTCCGCCCATCACCGCCAACCGCGCAGTGGGCCAAGCGACGATGAGCCGCGGATCATAGGCCTTGCCGCACATGGCGTAATTCCCGGCCCCGTAGCTGTTGCCCACGATGACGGTGAACTTCGGCACGACGGAATTGGCCACGGCATTGACGAGTTTCGCGCCGTCTTTGATGATGCCGCCGTGCTCCGAGCGCGAGCCCACCATGAACCCGGTGACGTCTTGCAGGAACACCAGCGGAACGCCTTTTTGGTTGCAGTTCATGATGAACCGGGCGGCCTTGTCCGCGCTGTCCGAATAGATGACTCCTCCGAACTGCAAGCCCTCTTTTTTCGACTTCACCATGTTTCGCTGGTTCGCCACAATTCCCACGCTCCACCCGTCAATCCGCGCGTACCCCGTGAGCAGCGTCCGACCGTACTCCTTCTTGTACTCCGTAAAGGAACCGGCATCGACCAGTGCTTCAATGAGGTCGCGCCCTTCATAAGGCTGGGCGCGATCGGGCGGCAGGATGCTCCGGATGTCCCGACCGCTCGGCGCTTCAGTCGCTTCGCGATGGAAGCCGGCGAGTGGACTCGGCGCTTTCATGTGCCGCACGAGTTCGCGGATCTTCTTCAGGGCTTCGGTGTCATCGGCGCACTTGTAATCCGTCACGCCGCTGATGGAGGAGTGGGTGTCCGCCCCGCCCAAGGTCTCGTTGTCGATGTCTTCGCCGATGGCTGCTCGGACCAAATAACTGCCCGCCAAGAAAATCGACCCCGTGCCCTCCACGATGAGGCTCTCGTCGCTCATGATGGGCAGGTAGGCGCCGCCGGCTACGCAGGAGCCCATCACGGCGGCGATTTGGGGAATGCCCCGGCTGCTCATCACCGCGTTGTTGCGGAACATGCGGCCGAAGTGCTCCTTGTCCGGGAAGATCTCGTCTTGCATCGGCAGGTACACGCCCGCGCTGTCCACGAGGTAGACGATGGGCAGGCGGTTTTCCATGGCGATTTCCTGAGCGCGGAGGTTCTTCTTGCCCGTGATGGGGAACCAAGCGCCGGCCTTGACGGTGGCGTCGTTCGCCACGGCAACGACCAGGCGGCCGTGGATGCGTCCGATTTGGACCACGACCCCGCCTGAAGGGCAGCCGCCCTCCGCTTCGTAGAGGCCTTCGCCCGCGAGTGCGCCGATTTCGAGCACTTCGTCGCCGGCGTCGAACAAGGCGGCCAAGCGTTCCCGCGCCGTCATTTTGCCGAGTTCGTGTTGCTTGTCGAGGCGTTTTTGGCCTCCGCCCAACGCCACTTTCGCTTCGAGCCGGCGCAAGTCCGACAGCAACATCCGCATCGCGTCGTCGTTGCGGTTCGCTTCCAATTCAGGGGTCATTTCCTCTGCCATGCTTCAAAGATAGCGGACAGCCTACCTTTGCGGCATGTCCTGGAAATGGTCTTTGATGGTGGCGGCTTGGGCCGTGGTCGGTTGTGCGCCTTCACCGGGGACGGAGGGCGCCGACGTGGGGGACATTCGCCCGCGTTGGGCGGAGCGGTTCCATTGGGAAGATGGCGGTCGCGTGCTCGTGCTGCATGGCGAGGAGGAGGTTCGGTTGGTGCACGAGGAGCCGCGCGCGGGCGAACGAACGCTCGGGTCGGGAGCGGGCATTGCAACCTGGAGCACCACGCACGTGGCGTTGATGGAGGCCTTTGGCGGGTTGGATCATTGGGCGGGGGCGTCGGGATGCCAGTACCTGCATTCGGAGGAGGCGCTGGCGCGGCTGGCAGACGGCCGGGCGCGCGATTTCGAGGAGGATGCGGGCGCGGCCTTGGAGCAGCTGTTGTGGCAGCCTCCCGCTGCGGTCACCACCTTCCCATTCCACAACCCCTTCGATGGGGTGAGCTTGCCCGATGCGGTTCCGGTATTGCCGATCACCGAATACCTGGAATCCCATCCGCTCGGCCGCGCGGAATGGATGCGGGCGTTCGGTTGGATGGTAGGCGAAGCCGAGGCCGCCGATTCCGCATTCGCAGCGGTCGAAGCCCGGTACGTGAGGTTGCGGGACGAGGCGGCGGCGCACGAGTCCGAGTGGTACCAGGTGTTCACCGGCAGCATCGACGGGGATGCGTTTTGGGCCCCGTCCGGAAACAGCTTCATCGCGCAGTTTTTGGCCGATGCGGGCGTGCATTACGCGTTTGCGGCGCACGAGGCCCCGGGCAGCATTCCCGTGGATTTCGAGGAACTCATCGCCCTGAACAACCAAGTGGACACGTGGGGATTGGTTTGGCACGATGCCGATTCCATCACGTGGGAGGAAATCGCGGCGACGCACCCGGTGTACGCCGAATTGCAGCCCCATTCGGGTGCGATTTTTGCGGCCAATACGCGGACCTGCGATTACTTCGGAGCGCTCGTGGCGGCTCCGGACGATTTGCTCGCGGACCTGATCGATTTGTTTCACGGCGAAGGGGGAGGCGTGGGCTGTTTCGAATGGATTGAAACGCCATGAGCCGCGCAAGTTGGGGGTGGTTGGGCGTTTGGGGGGTGCTGGCATTTCTGCACGTGCGGTTTGGTTCCGTGGCCTCGGTTTGGGAGCAGGCGTGGTCGGGTTCAGGCGAATCTGCGGCGATGGGGTGGACCATTTTGTGGGAGCTCCGGGCGCTGCG
>CAYMHW010000008.1:0-46759 GCA_964390365.1 uncultured Comamonadaceae bacterium
TGCGTGACGGACGTCGCGAGGTTGATGGCCGAAGTCGCCACCACGTCGTCGATGCCGCGGGGCAACAACTGGTAACCGCCGAAACCGTCAAAGCTGAACTGCGACACGATGCCGTACAGGTCGACTTCGCCCGCGGACAGCACCTGCCCGACGAGCTCGTTCGAGGTGCGCACGTAGATGACGCCGTCCTCGCCTGAAGCGGAGAAGCTGTAGGTGTTGTTCCCGGAAATGATTTGGCCTCCGTTCGTGAACATCGCGCCTTGGATGTAGACGAGCTGGCCCTCGAGCGACTCGTTCATCTGAGCGGGCGTGATGGCCTGCGGCTCGGGAAGGGGATTGCCCGTGGAGAGCACTTCGACGTTGGAGATGTTGGCCGAACCGACTTCGAGCAAGCCGTTGTATTCGGTCAATTCCGCCGTCATCGTCAGCTCATCGCCCGGTTGCGGATCGGGCCAGCCGCTCCAGTCCCCACCGGGGTACAGGGCGATGCCCGCGGTTTCGTCTTGGAGGTAGCGCACGGAACCGAGGTTCGCGTCCGAGGTCACGATGCCCGTGACGGTGACGACGTCGCCCACGTTGTAGTTCGTGCGCGCGTCGAGGATGGAAGTTTGCGCGAGGACCGCAAGGGGCGCTGCCGCGAGCAAAGAAAGGAGGATGCGTTTCATCATCGTTGCAAGGATTGGTCGAGTTAGAACCGGACGCGCACGCTGAAGTTCGTGCGGAACGGATAGCCCATGTAGACGGAGCTCGAAGCCGCGTCGAAGTTGTTTTGGGTGAAGGCGTAGTTGCGTTCGGGATCGGTGAAGTACCACTGGCCGAAGGCGTCGTTGTTTTGGGCGTTGCCGATGAACGTCGTGTTGAGCACATTGAACAGGCTCAAGCGGAAGTCCAAATTCGATTCCCCCACGTCCATGTTGTACCCCGCGTGCACCTCGAACTGCCCATAAGACGGAATCTGCCAGCTCTGCCGGCCCGCGTTTTCGCCGTTCAGAGAGAACGGATCGAAGTCCGAGAAGTACCGGTCAAACCATGTAAAGCGCGGCTTCACGTACCACTTCTTGTGGAAGTAGCGCAGCGCAATCGAGTACGAACTCTGCGGCGCATCGCCCACCGAAACCCCGGCCGCATCGTATTCCACCGAGGCCACCGTTCCGTCCTGGTTCAAGTAGGGGAGGTTTGTCAGGTCGTCAAGGAGCACCAAGCTGTCCTCCGAGCTCGTCCACTTCCAATCGCCGTACGAGGCGTACCCTTCGAGGGTCCACTTCGAGTTCAACTGAATGGCGCCGTCCATCTCAAGCCCGCGGTGCAACGCGCTCATCGAGTTCACGTTCGCCCGAACGATGTCGCCTTCCACGGTTTCAAAGCGGAGCAAGGACTGCAGCGGGCGGTTGTTCCAAACCGTCCAATACCCGTTCACGTTGAACGACCACGGGTGCTTGCTGTAGCTGTAGCCGAGTTCGATGGATTGGATGATTTCGTTCTTCGTGTTGCCCACGAACTTGTTCTCGAAGTCCACCACGTTGCGGAACACAGGCGTGCGGTTGAGGTAACCGAGGTTGAGGAACGCGTTGGAGTATTCGCTCAGGTTGTAGTTGCCGCCCGCCTTGACCGTGAAGCCGGGGATCCACTTCCAGCCGGAGGTGGAGTACTCGGTGTTGGCGTCGCCGTGGCGGACCGCGGTGAGGCCCGAAAGGGTGTCGCCGTCGACGACCCAGCCGCCGGCGAGTTGCTCGACTTCGTCCTCATCGAAGATTTGGCCTACACCTTCCGCGAGATCCGGGCCCACGAGCATCAACTCGCCCACCGACAGCGCCTGCGTGTAGCGCTCGCCGTTCACGTTCACATCCAACGGCGCGAAGTAATCCACGGCCTTGTAGCCCTGGTAAACTCCCGACACGTTGACGAACGCGTTGTACAGGTAGCCCTTGTACTCGAACAGCGCGAACGCTCCGGCCCACCGCACGAAGGCGTCGTTGTGGTAGCCCAATTTGTCGCCCACCCGGCGCATCTTCGATTCGGCGTTGGCGTCGCGGTTGTCCACCGCGTAGTCGCCGCCGAGCAGGTCATAGACCTCGCCATAATGCTCGCCTTGATACAAGCGCGCATCGAGTCCGCCGGAGATCGTCACCTTTTCCGAGGTTTCGTGGCGGAAGGTGGACAGGGCGCCGTACCAATAGTGGTTGTTGTAGAGCTTGCGCAGGAAGCGCCCGGATTTGAGCAGCTCGGTGGAGTACGTCGGGTCGATGGGCGGGCCGAAAATGCCGCCGATGGTGTTCGAGGCGTAGAACTTTTCGAAGTCGACTTGGCCGTCGGACGTGTAGTCGCCCGCGCCGAGGGCGTTCTCGAGCCGGGTGCCGCCACCGTAGCCGTACGAAGCGTACAACATGTTGGAAATGTACAGTTTATCAGTCACGCGCCAGTTGTGGCGGAAGCTGAACAGCGGCTTGTGGTACTGGTTTTCGCGCTCGTATTTGACTTCGCCGTTGAGCAGGCCCCAGTGCGTGTTGTAGCCCAAACCATAACTCACCACCCCCGTCGTATCAATGAAATCCAACGAAGCCGCATGCGCCTCAAATTCCTGGACGTTCTCGAACCCAAACTGCGCATTCAGGTTGTCATAGGCTTCCGCTTCTTCTGCCGCGAGGAGCGTGTCGTTGTTGAAGATCGCGTCGTAGCCGACCGCGTATTCCCGCAACCGCTCGTATTCCGTGCTGGTGCCTTGGAACAAGGACCGAGCGTACTCGCGGTCGTACGTGGCGATGCGCTGCTTGTACGAGCGCGACGCATTCGACGAGGGGCTGCCCGTGGCGCTGAGCGAAAACGTGTGGTTCCCGATGGCCTTTTGCAGCTTCGCGTAATAGAAGAAGGACCGGTTGTAGTCTTGGTCGAAGTAGCCCTGTCGATTTTGGAAGCTGCCGCTGAGCGTGTAGCCCCAGCCGCTGGAGAGGCGACCGCTCGTGTGGCCGATGGACGTCCTCGTGAATCCGAAGCTGCCGACCTCCTGTTTGACGGACGTTTTGCGCGCGCTCTCAATGCCTTGCGTGACGATGTTCACCGTTCCGCCGATGGCCGGCAAGGCGAGTTTGCTGGCACCCAGTCCGCGCTGCACTTGCATGGTCTGCGTGACGAGGTCCAAACCGAACCAGTTGTTCCAAAACACCGCCCCGCTTTCCATGTCGTTCACCGGCACCCCATCCACGAGGACCGAAACGTTGCGCTGCTTGAAGCCGCGGATGGAAATGCTCGGCCCGTCGTTGTCCGAACCGGTGGGCGTGGCGTACACGCCCGGCGTCGTGTTCAAGATCATCGGAATCGGCTGCGAACCGAGTTCCTCTTGGATTTGCAAGGGCTTGATGTTCGAGAACGCCACCGGGGTTTCCCGCTCGATGGCCACGTCCGCGATGACTTGCGCTTCCTGCAAAACGATGGTCGCCATTTTGAAGTCCTGCCGCACGGTCGGTGCGTTCACCTCGAGCTGGATGCGTTGCTGCTCGTAGCCCACGTACGAAACGTTCACCGTGTAGGTGCCGTAGGGCAGTTCCGCCTCGTATCGTCCGTCGAAGTCGGTCATGTAGCCGGTGGCGCCGATGACCACGGCAGCTTGGATCAACGTTTCGCCGGTGATGGCGTCGGAGACCGTCCCGAAGACCTTACCGGTTTGACCGGAGGCCGGAAGCAGGGCGCCGAAAAGGAGGGCGACCAACCCGAAGGCAGCTCGCCAGATGCTGGACTTCATCATGCCGCAATCACTTCACCCACCAGCGGTGCGCAAACGACACGCCGCCTTCCATGTGGATGTTCACGATGTAAGCGCCCGCCGGCAACCCGGGGACTTCCACCACCGCCCGCTCGATGCGGTTGACTTGCGCGTCGTGCACGAGCTGACCGGCCGCCGTGTGGACCGTGATGCGCTCGACCGGCAGGTTCGCCGTGATTTCGAAGGTGCCGTTGCTGCTCGGGTTGGGGAAGAGCTGAGCTTCCGGGCGCACGCGCAGGGCCTCCACGCTGTTGCCGCCGCATGCGCAGGCGTGCATGCCGAGGTTGTCCCAGGTGTTCACGGACAAGGTGTCCCATTCGAGGAACGTGTCAAAGGCCAAAGGCGGCAACGTCACGCCCCCCGTCACCTCGAACTTCCGACGCAACGTGTGGTTCGACGTCAGCCACGTGGCACCGTCGCCCACGTCCACAAAGCCGTTTTCTGCGTCGTTCGTCCACGCCGCACCCGGGTCTTCGCCCGGCTTGCCGAAGATGTCGACGACCTGGTTGCCGTTCTTGATCAGGACGAGCGCGTCGTCGCCGTTCATGTACGTCGGAGCGGGGTAGGGGTTGTCGAGCTGGTCCGCGTAGGCTTGCATTTCAGGATCCACCATCGGGCTCGTGGCGCCGCCGCCGAGGTCGACGTCTTCGGTTTGGCCATTCACCAAAACCCACGTGCCATACGCCGGAATGGTGCCGATCAAATTCGTCTCATCCGTCATGCCTGCCTCGCCGTTCGACCAACGCTGCAACACGTACGGCCCCAAATCAATCGGGCTGCCGGTCGGATTGAAGAACTCAAGGCCTTTGTTGTTGCCCGTTCCTTCGCAGTATTCGGAGATGAACAGCTCCGTGCACTGCGCGCTGGCAGCGGCGGGAGCGAGGAGGGCCAAAACGGCCAAAGAGGTAACAATGCGCATCGTGGATGGATTTGATGGATGTAGAAACGGCGCGAAATTAAAGGAACTTTGGCCCAAAACCGATGACCGTGCGCAATTTGCACCTCGACGAACTCCGCGACCATTGCCTCGCCAAGCCCGCCGTCAGCGAGCACTTCCCCTTCGACGCCTCCACCCTCGTCTTCAAAGTGGCAGGAAAACTATTCGCCCTCTGCGACGTCGACGACTTCACGGGCATCAACCTCAAGTGCGAACCGGAACACGCCCTGGAGCTCCGCGAACGCTACGACGCGGTGGCCCCGGGCTGGCACATGAACAAGGCGCACTGGAACACCGTGGCGGTGGACAGCGACGCCTCGCGCGTGGAGATCCTGAAGTGGGTGGACGATTCCTACGCCCTCGTCGTGGCCTCGCTCACCCGCAAGGCGCGCGCGGAACACGGCCTTTGACGTATCCTTGCGGCATGCAGTTGTCACCATTGGATTGGGCGATCATCGCCGCGTATTTCGCCCTCGCTTTGGCGGTGGGGGCTTGGGCCAGTCGCCAGAATGCAGGCGGCGCCCGCGGATTTTTCCTCGCTGGAGGCCAAATGCCCTGGTGGCTCCTCGGCGTCAGCATGGTCGCCACCACCTTCTCTACCGATACGCCCAACCTCGTAACGGGCCTCGTCCGCGAGCAAGGCGTAGCTGGCAACTGGGGGTGGTGGGCCTTCCTGCTCACGGGCATGCTCACGGTCTTCGTCTACGCCCGCCTGTGGCACCGCAGCGGCGTCCTCACCGATATCGCCTTCTACGAACTGCGGTACAGCGGCCCGGCTGCGGCCTTTCTCCGCGGCTTCCGCGCCCTTTACCTCGGACTGGTCTTCAACGTGCTCGTCATGGGCACGGTCTCCTTGGCCGCCATCAAACTCGGCGGCATCTTGCTCGGATGGCCGGGGTGGCTGACGTTGCTCGTGACCGGGGCCATCACGCTGGCGTACAGTGCGTGGGGGGGATTGCGGGCGGTGATCCTGACCGATTTCGTGCAGTTCTTTCTGGCGATGGTGGGATCGGTTTGGGCGTGCGTGTACGTGCTGGGATTGCCGGAAATCGGTGGGCTGGAGGCGCTGTTGGCGCACGAGGCGGTGGCGCCTTTGACGCCGATGTTGCCGGACTTCGGCAATCCTGGGGTGTGGGTGCCGGTGTTGCTCGTGCCGCTCGCGGTGCAGTGGTGGGCGAGCTATTATCCGGGGGCCGAACCCGGGGGCGGCGGGTACATCGCGCAACGGATGTTCAGCGCGCGGTCGGAAGGGGATGCGGTGGGGGCGACGTTGTTTTTCAACGTGGCGCATTATGCGTTGCGGCCGTGGCCGTGGATTTTGATTGCGCTCGCTTCCGTCATTGTGTTTCCCACGTTGGACTCGCTGCGGGCCGCGTTTCCGGACGTGGAAGCGAGCAAGGTCGGGCATGACCTCGCGTATCCGGCGATGCTGTCGCTGCTGCCGTCTGGGTTGTTGGGGCTGGTGGCGGCGTCGTTGCTCGCGGCGTTCATGAGCACCATGTCGACGCAGCTGAATTTGGGCGCCAGTTACCTCGTGAATGACTTTTATGTGCGGTTTTTGAAGCCGGATGCGAGCGAACGGGAACAGGTGCAGGCCGGGCGCCTCGCGACGCTCGTGAGCATGGTGCTGGGGTGCGGCCTCGGGCTGGTGCTGACGGATGCGGGCCAAGCCTTCAACCTGCTTCTGCTCATCGGGGCCGGCACGGGCGGACTGTTCATCCTGAGGTGGTTCTGGTGGCGCATCAATGCGTGGACGGAAATTGTGGCGATGGTGGGGTCGCTCGTTGTGGCGGGGTATTTCACCTTCGTGCACGATGCGCTGGCGGCGGAGCCCGTGGCGTTGGTCCCGCCGTTGGCGGGGCACATGAAGTTGGTGTGGGGGGCGGTGTTGACCACGGCGATTTGGGTCGTGGGGACGCTGGTGACGCCGCCGGAGCAGGAGGAGACGTTGCGGCGGTTCGTGGAGCGGGTGCGGCCGGGTGGGCCGGGGTGGCGGCGGTTTGGGCACGAGGGCGCTTGGGCCGTGCCGCAGGGGGTGCTGGCGATGGTGCTGGGGAGTGCGGCGGTGTATGCCGCGCTGTTTGCCGTCGGGAGCGCGCTGTATGGGGATGGCGGGCAGGCGGCGGTGTTGGGCGCGGGGGCGGTGGTCGCCGGATGGGGAACGTGGCGGTGGGGGCTGCGGTGAACGCGTTTGTGGCGGAGGCGCCGGGGCGCGTGTGTTTGTTCGGGGAGCACCAGGATTATTTGGGGTGGCCGGTGGTGGCGGGCGCCATTGATTTGACGTGCCAAATCCAATTCCACCGCACCCCATCCGACCGCCTCGAGCTCGACTTGCCCGACATCGCGGCGCACGCCCACTGGCCCGAACCGCCGACCGGGAGGCCCTTCGATTACCTGTCGGCGGCATGGGCGGCCGAGCCCGTGACGGGGTGGCGGGCGACGGTGCGCGGCACCCTGCCCCGCGCGGCTGGGGCGAGCAGTTCGACCGCGCTGGTGACCGCGTTCGTGGCGGGCTTGGCGCACGCGGCGGGGCGGGCGATGGCGGCTTCGGATTTGGCCTGCGCAGCCCACCACGCCGAGGTCACTTCCCAAGGCGAACCCGGGGGCCAAATGGATCACCTGGCCATCGCCCACGGCGGCCTCCACGCCTTCCACTTCGACGGCCGCCCGCCCGAGCGCCTGCCGATTCCCGATGCGGCCTGCCTGCTCATCGACACCCACGAACCCAAGGCCACCCTGGCCATCCTGCATCACGCAAAAGCCCGGCGCATCGCACTCGTGGCCGCTCCCCAAACGGCCACCTCCGACGCCGATCGCGCCCTCCTCGCGGCCACGGAAGCCAGCCGCGACCGCTCGGCCGAGGGGACCGCCGCCCTCCGCTCCGGCGCCCTCCCCGCCGTCGGCGCTGCCCTCAACGCCCACCACGCCTTCCTTCGCGACACCCTCGGCGTCAGCACCCCCCGCCTCGAAGCCGCCCTCGAAGCCGCCGCCCAACACGGCGCCTACGGCGGCAAACTCAACGGGAGCGGCGGCGGCGGCACGGCCGTGGTCCTCGCTCCCCACGACCGCGTAGCCCCCATGATGCAAGCCATCCGCGCCACGGGCTCCACGCCCTACCTTGTGCAACTCGGCGCCCCCGGCGCCCACATCCGCCCCGCATGATCTGCAACCGCCTCATCGTCCTCGCCGCGGGCCGCGCCCGCCGAATGAAAGCCAGCGCCGACCTCCCCGGAATGCCCGACGCGTGGAAGGCCGACGCCGCGGAACGCCCGAAGCCCATGGTCCGCATCGGACCCGCCGGCGAGCCCTTCCTCGAATTCCTGCTCCTCCGCGCCGAACGCGCCGGGTTCACCGAAATCACCCTCGTCATTTCCCCCGAAGACGACTTCACCGAACCCTGGGTGCGCCAATGGAACGAAACCCCAGTGGGCCCACGGATGCGCGTGGCCATAGCGGTGCAGTGGGAGCCGAAGGGCACGGCCGATGCCGTCCGCGAGGCGCTGCTCCAAGACCCCGTCGCCGCGGGCGAGGCCGCCGTCACCTGCAACGGGGACAACCTGCCAACAGTGGCCGCCCTGCGCCGCATCCGCACGGCCCCTCACACGCCCTCCTTCCTCGCGTTCGATCGCGATTCCTTGGGCCTACCGCCCGAACGGGTAGCGGGATTTTCGGTCGCTCACCTCGCAGCAGACGGACGGCTCAGCGGCCTCGTCGAAAAGCCCGACGACCAAGCCGTGGAAGCAGCCCGCGACGCCGACGGCGTGGTGCGCGTGTCCATGAACTTATTCCGCTTGGATCCCGCGTCCCTCCTCGCCGAAATCGATGCCCTGCAACCGCATCCCCAACGGGGCGAATTGGAACTGCCCGCCGCCTTTGAACGCTTCTTCGAAGTGCGTCCGGTGCTCGAGGCTTCCCCGGTGCTCGACCTGACGTCGCTTGAAGACGCGGCCGCGGTGGCGGAGGCGCTGTCCTCGGAACGCGCTCGTCCCGAAGTGGAGGTCTGCGCCTCCACGCCCGCCGACGTGGAGCAAGCGGCCCAAGGCCGGGCGGACCGCGTGGAGCTGTGTGCGCACTGGGAATGCGGCGGGTTGACGCCCCCGGCTGCGGACATTCGGCGTTCGGTGGCGACGGGGCTGCCCGTGCACGCGCTGATCCGGCCGCGCGCGGGACATTTTGCCTACTCGCCCGAGGAATGGGCGTGGATCGAAGACCAAATCCAAGACGCCTTCCAAGCCGGTGCCACCCGCGCCGTGGTCGGCGGCCTCACCCCCGAAGGACGCCTCGACTTCCCCGCCCTCGAGCGCCTCGTCGCCCGCTTTGGCGGCCACCGCCTCGTGGTGCACCGCGCCCTCGACGCCTCGGTGGATTGGGCGGCCGATGCGGAACGCCTGCGCTACCTCGGCATCCGGCGCGTCCTCTCCAGCGGCGGCGCCGCCCGCGCCGTCGACGGCTGGGCCCACATCGCGACCCTCGTCCGCGCCGGCTTCGACGTCACGGTCGGCAGCGGCGTTTCCCCCGAAAACGCGGCCACCTGGACCGGCCTCAACGTCGCCGCCGTCCACGCCTCTTGCCGAACCCCCGAATCCCACGAAACCCGTCACTTCGACGGCACCACCCACCCGGTCGAACGCTGGATGGTGAAGGCGCTCGCCCGCGCGGTGTCGAAATAACCCCTGCCATGAAGTACCTCCCGCTCCTCCTGCTCGTCCTCGTCGCCTGCACCGCCGAACCGCCCCCGCCGCCCATCCCGGCCGGCAGCACCGAGGCCCTCATCCCGCTCCCCGCCGCCCTCGAGGTGGACACCACCCGCCCGGCCCTCCAAGTGCGCGCCGTCAAGTGGCACTTCCCGTCCGAATGGGCCGACTCGCTTGCCATTGCACCGACGTGGGTGTTCCCGGGGGGTGAGCCGAAGGGTTCGCAGCCTGTGGACGTGCGCGTGGAGCGCGTGGACGGATTGGCCGAGGAGGGCTACACCCTCATCGTTGGGGAGGACATCCGAATCGAAGCGAGCACGGCCGAAGGCGCCTTCCGCGGGCTGACCACCTTGCGTCAGCTCGCGCCGCCGGATTGCGAGCGGTTCGATCGGTGCCGCGACGGGTTTGCCCTGCCCCAGCTCACCATCGCCGATGCGCCGAGCTACGGGCACCGGGGGCTGTTGCTCGACGTGTGCCGGCATTTCATGGAAGTGGAATTTGTGGAGCAGGTGATCGATGGTTTGGCCTTGCACAAAATGAACACCTTACACTGGCACCTGACGGAAGACCAAGGCTGGCGCATCGCCATCGATGCCTATCCGCGGCTGACGGAAGTGGGCGCCTGGCGGACCGAAGCCGATGGCAGCCAGCACGGCGGGTTCTACACGAAGGACGACATCCGCCGCATCGTGGCGTACGCGGCCGAGCGCCACATCACGGTCATCCCCGAGATCGAATTGCCGGGCCACAGCCGGGCGGCCCTCGCGGCGTATCCGGAGCTGGGCTGCACGGGGGAGGAGCTGCCGGTGCCGAACGATTGGGGCGTGTTCAAGGACATTTATTGCGCGGGGGACGAGGCGACGTTCGCCTTCCTCGAGCAGGTGCTGACGGAGGTCCTGGAGCTCTTTCCGTCGGAGTACATCCACATCGGAGGGGATGAGGCGCCGAAGGTGCGTTGGGAGGCCTGTTCGAAATGCCAAAACCGAATCGCCACCGAACACCTCCACGACGAGCACGAACTCCAGAGCTACTTCATCGGCCGCATCGGCGAGTGGCTCGCCGCCCACGGCCGCAAGCTCATCGGCTGGGACGAAATCCTCGACGGCGGCCTCCCCGACGGAGCCACGGTCCAAAGCTGGCGCGGCCTCGACGGCGCCCGCCAAGCCATCGCCCAAGGCAACGACGCGATCCTTTCCCCAACGTCCCATTGCTACCTCGACTACCCGCTGGCGGCCACGGACATGGAGGAAGTCTATGGCTTCGCACCCGAAGACGTGTCGGGCGGCCCGGGCCGCGTGCTCGGCGGCGAGGTGAACCTGTGGTCCGAGCACGCGCCGCAGCAACTGGTCGAATCGAAGATCTACCCCCGTGCATCCGCGTTCGCCGAAGTGATGTGGACGCCGCCCGCCCGCCGCAACTTCACCGACTTCCTCGATCGCTTGGACGTGCACTACGACCGCCTCGACGGGATGCGCATCGATTATGGCCTCGAGACCGTGCCGGTGGTGATGGAAAGCCAAACCGATTCCGGCACCCTCTACGCGACCGTGCTCCCGGCGATGCGCGGCGTGACGGGCGTGGCGGGCTTCGTGCCGTCTGGTCAAGACTGTCCTGCGAGCATCGCCGGGTACGGAGAGGCGATTGAAGTCGTGGGGGAGGGCGAGGTTTGGACCGAGGTCGAACACCGCTACCGACTGCTCACCGAACCCCCGCGCTTCCCCGTCGCCGGCCACATCGGCCTCACGGCTTCCCGCGCCACCATCGGCCACGACCTCAACCCCTACTACCCGGGCGGCGGCGAGCGCGGCCTCAACGACGGCCTCCTCGGCTCGATGGACTTCCGCGACGGCCGCTGGCAGGCGACCTCCGGCACCGACATGCACCTCCACCTCCGCTTCGACGCTCCCATCGAAATCGACTCCATCACGGTCCGAACCTACCGATACCAAAACGCCTGGATCTTCGACCCGTCCCTCATCGAGTTCATGTGGTCGACGAACGGCTCGGACGTTTGGGAGGCGGCCGAAGTGCGTCCGCCATCGCCCCTCGCGCCCAACGACGACCAGGGCATCGCCCGCTGGAGCGCCGCGGTCGGCGGCCGTCAAGCCTGGGCGGTTCGGGTGACCCTGAAGAATCCGGGGCCGTGCCCGGCTTGGCACGATGCGGCCTCCGAGCCGACGTGGCTCTTCGCCGACGAGGTCGTGGTCCACGGGCGGCAAATGCGTTGACCGCTGGAGTTGAAATCCCCAAATCCCGCGTTCAGCTCAACATCCCCGAAGCATCCTGCAAGTCCAGGGGTGTAAACACTTGATTACTAATGCATCGTTTGCTTTGAGTTCGGCTGTGCTCCCCAGTTTTCTCGAAAAGTGGGGATTACAAATCCAGCGGAGCGCATTTTCAGCTGCAAAAGGCTCGGATTGTGCCCCCCTCGAACGCCCCGCCCGCGAAAACGCGGTCAGTCGCAGGGCAAGCCCCAAACCGCCAAGAAGGCCATCAAGTCGGAGGTGCTGCAGATGCCGTCGCCGGTGAGGTCGGCCGGGTTGGACCCGCCCGGGGTGCCGTTGCTGAACTCCATGAGCAGGACGAGCAAGTCGGCGATGGCGCGCATGCCGTCCCCGTTGAAGTCGCCCGGGCAGGAGCCGAGCATGTCGTCCTCGCCGCCGGCCCAGCTGGCAAGGGGCCAAACGTAGGTTTCCGCGAACAGGAACGCTTCGACCCCCACCGCCTCGCCGATCGCGCGGCCGGGGAAGTCGTCTTGGGGCGGGTGGATGCCGCCCCAGATGCGGCTGAGTGCGCTTTGGTCTGCGGCATCGCGGTAGGTCGCCCACTGCAACTCGAAGCTCACCGACGGCCCATCCTCAAAGACGAGGAACTCGTTCGCTTCCACCGGGAAGACGCCCATGCCGCCGGGGAAGAAGGCGTCGCCGGTCATCAACGTCAAGACTTCGGCCGCCGCCCGCGAGTAGGTGCTGTGGCCGCTCACGTAGCCCGCGAAGGGCGGCGTCACGAAGGTCGGGCGCTGGTACGGCCACCATTCCGCGAGCCGGATCCAGCCCACGCCCGCCATGTCGGTCGCGGGGATTTCCACGGCATACGGCCCGCGCCAGCTGCGCACCTTCGGCTTGCCGATCCACGCGCCATCCTCGCCCGTCAGTTCGACCGGGTCCGCGTCCGTGATGAGTTCGATGACGCCCGGGACGAGCGGGATGCCGGCGGGGGAGTAGTTGGGGGCTTCGGGATCGGAACTTTGGCCTTGATCCGCCATCCAACGCAGCGCGGAAACCGGGCGCACATAATCGTACCACCCCTTCACGCTCCAAGCGCTGATCGCCGCATCGTGCATCGCCCCGCCCAGCGCGAAGTAGCCCATCACGTCCCATGCGAGCGTGTCGATGACCGGCCCAACGCCGCGCCACCGCCGCTCCATTTCCGGGAGGTCGTTCGCGTGGTTCATCACCGTGAACCAGTGGCCCGGCGGTGTTTCAGAGTCCGGGCCGTCCGCCCAGAATTCCGCGAGCACCCGTGCGTAATCCCCACGCGGCACCCAGTTTTCCTCATACGGCTCACCGGTCGCGGGGTTGTAGGCGTGGCCCGGCCCTTCGATGACGCCCCCTTCGTGGAACTGGTAGAAATCCCGCGCCTCGTCGAACGACGCCGGGTAGTCGCCCAGTCGGCCCAAAGCGCCCGGGGAAATGTCCCACATCACGCTGTCCGCCGGATCGAGGTGACTGCTCCAAACCGCCACCATTGTGTGCCCCCATTTGTAGTCGGAATCGAGCTCGGCAGGCGCTTCCGGGTCGATGTAGGGCGGCGGTCCGGGATCGTGGTACACTTGGTATTGCGAACCGTAGCGCTCGAACACGCTCATGTCTTCCGGTTGCAGGCTGAACGGCACCACGTCTCCCCATTCCGGGCTCAAAAAATCGAGGTTGGAGCCGCTTGCGGGGTTGCCGCTTTGGTCGATGAACTCCGCGAGCTGGAGGGGCTGCCAGCGGTTCGGGTGGTCGAGGTTGGGGTTGCCCGGCTCGTCCATCACGAGGTACCAGTTGATCGGATTGTAATAGGTGTTCGCGTAGACGAGTTCTTCGTGCGAGCCATCTTGCAGGCCGAAGTCGATGATTTGGTCCGCCAGGTAATTGCCCAAGGCAGCGGCGTCATGGGCCGCATCGCCGGTGGTGTAATCGGTCGAAGTCAAGGCCAAATCATACCCTAAATCCGCCATCCGATTCTCCACTTCCGCGAGCACGACCTCCGCCTGTGGCGCCAAGGCGAACCGGTGCTGGATGAGCCGCGCCACCCCGTAACTGATGGTAGCCTCCTGCGCGGCACGCCGCTCCTCGGGCGTCGCCAACTCCGGCACCCCCTCGAACGGGCATTCAAACCCGGCCACTTCCTTTCCAAGGAAGTACCGCTCCGGCGCTCCCACCGTATCGGGCTCCCACGCGGCCCACGCGTCGTACATCAACAGCGAGCTGTGCCACAAATTCCGGGCATGAACGGTCGGCCGCGCCCAATCGTGCCGCACCCCGTGCAACACCACCTCGTTCCAAATCCGCGCCACCGAATGCGTGGCCGTCGAAATCCCCTCGTCGATGAGGTTCCCCTCACAGTCCTCCCCGAGCAACGGGTACACGCAGCTCCCATCGTCTTCCACGGCCGCCGGCACGTAATTGCACGCCCCATCGTTTGTGCATCCAGCATAGAACCACGGCAGGCTGCCCGGCTCCATGACGGCATACGTGCTGTCCGCCTCGAACGGCCCGTGGGTGCTCTCGATGCCGCTCGGCCACCGAATGTGGACGCTGTCCACGACCGTCGCGTCCCCGAGTCCCCAATGAAGTTCGAGCGGCGCCCCACCGCTGTAGCCCCGCCCGCAGTGCACTTCCGCAATGCGCGCCACGCCGCTATAGAACGCTGTGGCGCGCGCGCCGATGGCGTCGCGGTTCGAGGTCGTGCCTTCGAGTTGCAAGGTGATGCGATGCCCCGACGCCGCGTCGTTGCGGAGGATGGTCGGTCCGGGCTGGCTCGAGCTTCCGTGCGTCGCAATGACCACGTCGAGGTCGCCGTCCCCGTCGAGGTCGCCCATGGCCATCCCGTTGTCCGAGTACGCGTGCTCCAACGCGGCATCGCCCGCGCTCACGACCGTGAAGGTCCCGTCCGCTTCACCGCGGTACAGGATGTTGGGCGCTGGACTGAACAAGTAGTCGTTCACGATGTAGAGGTCGTGCAGGCCGTCTTGGTTGTAGTCGAAAAAGGACGTGCCCCAGGTCATGCCCGTGTCGTCCACTCCGGCCGCCTCGGCGCTCGCCGTGAAGGTGCCGTCGCCGTTCGAGAGGAAGAGCTCGGAAGGGTAGAGGTTGGAGATGTAGAGGTCGAGGAACCCGTCGTGGTTGACGTCGGCCGCATCGACGCCCATGCAGTTGCCTTGGTAGTTGAGGCCGGCCGCCACGCCGCCGCTGGTGAATTGGCCGGAGCCGTTGTTCAGATAGAGCAGGTTGGTTTGGTTCGCGTCATGGGTCAAGTACAAATCCTGGTCGCCGTCGTTGTCCACGTCGAGGAAGATCGACCCCATCGCCACCCCCATGTCCGTCGCGCCGCTCGCGAAGGTCGCGTTGGCGAAGCCGGTGCCTTGTTGATTGAGCCAGAGCACGTTTTGGGCCGTCAAATTCGAGCAATACACGTCCACCCACCCATCGCCATTGACGTCCGCCGCATTGATGCTCCGCGTGGTGCTCAACACCCCCATGCCCCAGTCATCGGTCACGTCCGTGAAGGTGCCATTCCCGTTGTTGAGGTACATCCGATTCGCGCTGTTGCTGTTGCCCGTGGCCAAATCCGGATCCCCATCGTTGTCCACGTCCACCCAAATCGCCGACATCGTATTCCCCGGATCCGCGACCCCCGCAGCCACTCCGACCTCCTCGAACGCCATGTTCCCCAAATTCCGGAACAGCTTGTTCGTCCCCAGGCGTGTCCCCACGTAAATGTCGAGCTTCCCGTCGCCGTCGTAATCCGCCAAGGCAATGGCGTGATGGAACCCCAGCGTTCCGCCCAATCCGCTCGACTCCGAAACGTCCGTAAACAAGGCCTGACCTTGCGCGGAATCGATGGCAAGCAAGGCGCTGAGGACCAGTGGAATCAAGCGGTTGGACATGGGATGGAATTTGCAGGACAAATTACGACCGCGATTGCGGGTTTCGAGTGTCGGCAATCAGCTCGTGCATTACCGACCCTTTAATATAGTGATTATATCAATCGGTCTGTTAAATTATGTCTTATACAGAAGGTTTCGTATCATCGTTTTCGTATTCGTTCAACGAATGAGTACGAGTAGATTGTTAGGATGGAAGGACGCAGGGGTGCGTCCTTCTTTTTTTGCTGAACAGGAAAAGGAGGGTGTGAACAGGATTTGGTGGAAAAGGTTTGGCGAGAATGGAAAAAGGTCTATATTTGCCCTCCCTTAAACGAGGACATCAGAACATGGCCCATCACAAATCAGCGCTGAAGCGCATCCGCTCTGACGAAAAGAAGCGAGCTCGCAACCGTTACTACCACAAGACGGCACGGAATGCCGTTCGCAACTTGCGCGCGATGACCGACGCAAAGGAGGCAGCAGAAATGCTTCCGAAGGTGAGCGCCATGTTGGATAAGCTCGCGAAGACGAACGTCATTCACAAGAACAAAGCCTCCAACCTTAAATCCAGCCTCGCCATTCATGTAGCGAAGTTGGGATAAGCGTTGCGCTTGTCGATATTCGGGCCTCCTGTGAGAACAGGGGGCCTTTTTTTTTGCCCGGCGTTCGGGCGCGATTGAAATGTGAAGGAAATGGATGAGGTGAAGGAAGTGGGCGTGCCGTTGCGCGCTGCGTTGCCGCGGGAGCGGCTGATGTTGGAGGGGCCAGAGGCGCTTTCCGATGAGGAATTGTTGGCCATTTTGATCCGGACCGGGCCTGCGGGGCGTTCGGCGTTGGAAGTGGCCCGGGAGCTCCTGGCCCTGGCCGGTGGGCGCTTGGGGGATTTGGGGCGGATGCCGGCGGAGGCGTACCGGCTTGTGCACGGCATCGGGGCAGAGCGGGCTGTGGGGCTGGCGGCTGCGATGGAAATTGGTCGGCGCCGGGCGCAGGCGGTGGCCGAGGGAGCCGAAACGAAGGTGGTTCGGGCTGCGGATGTGTTCCAGCGGTTCAAGCACCGGTTGGGGGATTTGGCGCACGAGGAGTTTTGGGTGGTGTACTTGAGGCGGTCGAACGCAATCCTCGCGGAACTCCGGATTTCGCGCGGGGGGCTGTCGGGAACGGTGGCCGACCCGAAGGTGATTTTTGGGAAGGCGTTGGCGTTGCGGGCGGCGGCGTTGATCTTGGTGCACAACCACCCTTCGGGGAACCGGTCGCCCAGTGCGAGCGATCGGCAGTTGACGCGCAACATGAAGGAGGCGGGGACGTTCTTGGACCTGCCGGTGTTGGACCACCTCATCATCACACGCAACGGATACTACAGTTTTGCGGATGCCGGGGCGTTGTGAACGGGTGTGCTGTAAATTCGTCGCATGCGGAAGTTGCTGAGCATCGTGGGGGCGCGGCCCCAGTTCATCAAAGCCTCGGCGCTCAGTCGGGAGTGGAAGCGGGGCGACTACGGGGTGGAGGAGCAGGTCCTTCACACGGGCCAGCACCACGATGAGCAAATGAGCGAGGTGTTCTTTCGCGAATTGGGCATGGCGCCGCCGCACCACCGTTTGTCGGTGAGCACGGGCAACGTCGCGGTGCGGATGGGGGAGATGGTGGCGGGCATTGCGGACGTGGTGGAGCGGGAGCGACCCGATGCGCTGCTCGTATACGGCGACACCGATTCCACCTGGGCGGGCGCTTGGGTCGCGGCGCGTTGGGGCATTCCGCTGGCGCACGTGGAGGCGGGGTTGCGATCCTTCGATCGGTCGATGCCGGAAGAAGTGAATCGGGTGCTGACGGATCACGTGGCGCGGTGGTTGTTTTGTCCGACGGATGAGGCGGTGGACAATTTGATGCGGGAGGGATTGACGGAGGGGGTGGTTCGGACGGGCGATCTGCAATGGGACACGGCGCGTTGGATGGCGGATGCGTTGGAAGCGCCCGCTGCGCAGGAAGGCGTGTTGCTCACGTTGCATCGGCCTTCCAATGTGGACGATCCGGACCGCTTGCGCCGCTGGCTGGAGGCGATTGCCCAACTGGGTGAGCGCGTACACTTTCCGATTCACCCCCGCACCGGAGCGGTGTGCGAGCGGATTTGGGGAGGGGATTGGCGCCGGGAACTCGCGGGCATGGGCTTCGAGTTGACGTCGCCGCTCGGTTACCGGGCCCTCATCGAGCGCGTGCAGTCGGTTCGCGCGGTCATCACGGATTCCGGGGGGTTGCAGAAGGAGGCGTATGGGTTCTCAAAGCCCTGCGTGGTGACGCGGCCGGTAACGGAGTGGGTGGAGTTGGTGGAGCACGGCGCGGTTCACTTGTGCGGGGAGCCGGATGGGGTGGCCGCTGCGTGGGAATGGGTGGCCCAAGCGGTGCCACCGGAAGTGGGGCTGTATGGCCGAGGCCAAGCTGCACGCCAAATCGCAGAAGCGATGAGCCAGTCGCCATGGCCGTAACCGTTCAGCTCCAGCACGGAACCCGCACACCGCGGCACGACCACGCGGCGCGGTTGGTGTTCGAGGTCATCCTCGGGCTGGAATGGCAGTGGGTGGAAACGGACGGGGAGGTGGAGATGTCGCATTCGGAGCTGTTGGCTTCTGAGGTTCGGCTCGCGAATCCGCCGTCGGCTCCGTGGAAGGAGTGGGTGGTGCCATTTGTGAAAGACGGGCAACTGGACCCGTTCGCTTTGGCGTTTTGGATGGCCACGCGCATGGAGGAGTGGGGCGAAGGCGCGCGCGATGAGCACAGCCGGTTCCTCGGAGCGAAGGGGTGGGCGGCGCGGCATGGCGTGCTGGAGCGGCCCGTGCTCGAAGAGGTGGTTCGGGCTTGGGCGTTGGAAGCGGGATTGCCGGCTCCGACGCCTCGGCCTTGGACGTGGTGGGCGACCGTCGATGTGGACAACGCGTTCGCTTACCGCCACAAGCCCGCGTGGCGCAAGGCGGCGGGGTTCGTCCGGGATGGGCTGCGCAGGGATTGGGCCGTTGCGCGCGAGCGGTGGGCCGTCCTTTCAGGCCAAATCCCCGATCCCTTCGACACCTACGACGCCCTCCTCGACTTCCACGAAGCCGCTTCGACGCCCAGCCGGTTCTTCTTCCTCCTCGCCGACCGCAGCCCCCACGACGAAGGCATCGATCCCCGCTCGCAAGGCCTCGCCGCCGCCATCCGCCGCGTCGCATCCCGCGCCGAAGTCGGCATCCACCCCGGCCACGCCAGCCACGGCCACCCCGACCGCATCCGCCTCGAAACCGCGCGCCTCCAAGCCATCCTCGGCGGTCCGGTCCACCACGCCCGCCAGCACTACCTGCTGCACGACGCGCCGCGCGCTTGGCCTGCCCTCGTCGAAGCCGGCCTCGCCCACGACTGGAGCCACGGCTTCCACGACGCCATCGGCTACCGCGCCGGCCTCGCGCGCCCCTTCCCCGCCTACGACCTCGGCACCGAGCGCCCCCTGCCCCTCACGGTCCACCCCGTCAACGCCATGGAAACGACCCTCGCCCGCTACATGGCCCTCCCCGCGAACGCCGCCACGCTCCAGCGCGTTTGGGACTGCGCGGCTGCCGCACGCCGAGTCGATGGCGAGTTCGTCACGCTCTGGCACAACGAAACGTACGCCGGGCGAGGCGAGTGGTCGGTTTGGCGTGTATTTTACCAAACCTTGTTACAAGAGCGCCCCAAGTTCCTCCGCTGAGCCCACACGCGGCGTAACTTCCCCACATGATCCACGACCTGTCGAAACAGCCTGGCATGCTGGGCGTCTACATCGCTGAACTGCGCGACCAGACCATCCAAACCGACCGCCTCCGCTTCCGCCGGAACTTGGAGCGGGTGGGCGAAGCCATGGCCCATGCCATCGCGCCCACGCTCGACTACGAGGCCACCGAGGTGGTGACGCCCCTCGGCGACGCGCAAGGGGTGAAGCTGGCCCAACAGCCGGTGCTCGCCACCATTTTGCGCGCGGGATTGCCGATGCACCAAGGCTTCCTGAACGTATTCGATGCAGCGGACAACGCGTTCGTCAGCGCGTACCGCAAGTACGACGAGGGCGGGGATTTCGAGATCGAAGTGGAATACATGAGCACGCCGGACCTCGATGGGCGCACCGTGGTGTTGGTGGATCCCATGCTCGCCACGGGGGCTTCCATGGTCATGGTGTTGAAGGCGTTGCAGCATTACGGTCGGCCTGCGCGGATTGTGGTGGCATGCGCCATCGCCAGTCGGGAAGGGGTGGAGGCGGTGCGCAAGGCGGCGCAGGTGGAGGTTTGGGCTGCGGCCATTGACGACGAGACGACGGCGCGGGGCTACATCGTGCCGGGGTTGGGGGATGCGGGGGATTTGGCTTACGGCTCGAAGCGCTGACGGATGGGTCCACTGGAGCTGATCGGTTGGATGGTGGCGGCCGTGATCAAGTTCTTGGTCACGCCTTCGCTGATGGTGGCCCGCGGCATCGAGCCGTGGGAGGTCATCGGCGTGACGGCCGCCGGTGCCGCGATCGGGGTGGGCGTGTTTTTTCGGTTTGGGCGGTGGTTGTTTGCGGCGTGGGCGCGGTTGACGGAGCGGCGAGATCGGCCGAAGCGGGTGTTCACGCCGGGGCGCCGACGCATCGTGCGGTTGCGCAGGCGGTTTGGTGTGTGGGGCTTGCTCGTCATCAGCGGCTTGATTTCCGTGCCCATCGCCTCGTTGCTTGCGGCGAAGTACTACCAGCAGGATGGGCGGATGCCGTGGTTGCTCATGGCCGCGTTCGCGGGGTGGGCGGTCGTGCTGACGTTTTTAAGCTGGTGGGTCCGCCACGGCGTGGTGGCGGCGTAACTTCGGGGCATGGCAGCGGATTTGTTTTTCGATTTGGACCGGACGTTGTGGGACTTTGATCGCAACAGCCGCGAGGCCTTGGAGCTCGTGTTCGCGGAGCACGCGGCGGCGGAGATGCCGGAGGCGGATGTGCAGCAGTTCATCGCCGTGTACGAGCGGGTGAACGAGGAATGTTGGGCCGCTTACCGCGCAGGCCAAATGACCCAAGCCGAACTCCGCCCCACGCGCTTCCGCCGGACCCTGGCCGCCCTCGGCCTCCCGTCCGGTTCCTTACAGGACGACCTCGCCCACGCCCTCGGCCAAGCCTACGTCGACCGCTCTCCCTACCTCCCGCACCTCATCCCCGGCGCCCTCGAAGTCGTCGAAGCCCTCGCCGCCCGAGGCCACCGCATGTACATCCTCACGAACGGATTCGAGGAAGTTCAGCACATCAAGATGGAGCATTCCGGCCTGCGTCCTCACTTCGAAGCGGTCTACACCAGCGACGCCCTCGGCCACAAGAAGCCGGCCCCCGAGGCCTTCCACGCGAGCCTCAAAGCGGCGGGCAGCCGGGTCGAAGACGCGGTCATGATCGGCGACGACCTCGAATGCGATGTGGTGGGCGCCCGGGCGATCGGGATGCGTTCGGTGCACTTCAATCCGCGGTCGCAGTCGCACCGGGAGCAGGTGTGGCGCACGGTCACGGATTTGGGCCAAATCCTCGAGCTCCCGCTCACCCGCTCCTCCGCTCAGATGCCGTAACTTGGGAGAAATTCCAAGCAATCATGGCCGCAGACGACCCCAAATCCCGCCCCCCTTTTAACATCGAACTCCCTGAAGACCAAGCCTTCGGGGTCTACGCAAACCTCGCGGTCATCACGCACAGCCCGGTGGAATTCGTGGTCGATTTCGCCCAAATGGCGCCCGGCCTCTCAAAGGCCCAAATCCGCAGCCGCGTCATCCTCGCGCCGCACCACGCGAAGCGGCTCATGCGCGCCCTGAACGAAAACATCCAGCGCTTCGAAGCGCAGCACGGTCCCATCAAGGAAATCGGAGGCCCCAACAACGATCCGGCGATGCCGATGACGTTCAGCGGCCCGCAGGGCGAGGCATAACCCGCCCGGCCCTCACAGTTCCCAAGGCGCCGCCCTTCAACGGCGCCCCCGTGATGCCCTCGTAATCCGGCACGTTCACCCCGCGGCTCCTGCCTTGACGCGCTGCCCCGTCCAGTCGGAACCACGTCAAGCGCGCCTCCGCGCCCACCTCGATGTGCACCGCGTTCAAGCCAAGCACCCGACGCGGCCCGTCCGTCAGCGCCGCCACGAGCGCGTCCAGTCCATTTTCGCCCAGCCCGGCCCACGCGGCCGCAAACGCCGTTTCAATCCCTGCGATGCCTTCCGGCGCCAGCATGAACTCCACGTCGTGGTGCTCCAAGTCTTCCGGCCGGTGGTCCGAAACGATGGCGTCGATGGTGCCGTCGAGCACCCCCTGCCGCAGCGCGTCCCGGTCCGCCTCCGAACGGAAGGCCGAGCGGTTGCGCAGCGTGCCGTTGAATCCGTTGAGGTCGGTGTCGCAAAAGAGCAGGTGGTGGGCCGATGTGGCGCACGTGACCTTCAGGCCCTCCGCCTTCGCAGCGCGCACCATGTCCACGCCTTGCGCGGTGGTCAGCAGCGCGACGTGCAGCCGTCCGTCCGTGTAGCGGGCGATTTCGAGGTCGCGGTGCAGGCGCATGGTTTCGGCGATGGAGGGCGACCCCATCAGGCCGAGTTGGGTGCTCGTCGCGCCTTCGTGCATGACGGCGTCGGGGTTGAGCCGCAATTCGAGGGGGAGGGACCAAACCGCCACCCCCATGTCCGCGGCGTATTCGAGGCCGCGGCGCAGCAATTCGGGGTGGTCGATGGGACCATCGTCGGAGAATCCGGACGCGCCGGCGTCGCGCAGGTCGTGCAGTTCCGCGAGGGCCTTGCCCGCGAGGCCTGCCGAGAGCGCACCGATGGGGTGGAGGTCCACCGGCTGGCCTTCTGCGCGGCGCATCAGGTAGTGGATTTCCGCCTTGTGGTCGAGGACCGGGGTGGTGGAGGGGAGGACGGCGACGTCGGTGAAACCGCCGATTTGGCCTGCGGCGCAGCCCGACTCCAAGCCTTCCTTCACCTCTTCGCCCGGATCGCGGAAATGCGCCTGGGCATCCACCCAACCGGGCGAAATGCAGGCGCCATCGGCCTGCCAAATCGGCTCGCCCTGATCCTTCAAATCGGTTCCCACTTCCGCGATCACGCCGCCGTGAATGCGCAAATCAACGGTCGCACCGTGATGCGGACCCTGCGGATCGACGACCCGCGCCGCTCGGATCAGGAGTTGTTCTTCCATGGTCTCAGCAACAAGATTTCGAATAGCAGCGCGGCCAACGCCAACGCCAACATCAATCGCCAATGGGGTTGCCCCCGCTCAAATCGCGTCACAAGGCTGCCCACGGTGGCCTCCGTCGCGTCCCAAACCGACGCTTGGCTCCAGCCCGCAGCCTCCAATTTGTCCTTCCACTCGGTCGGGGCGTAGGGCCTCGGGTCCGACTCGCGCCGGTCGTGGTTCACGCCCACGATGGCCAAGGTTAGTCCTTCCTGCGTGAGGCGGTAGTTGCCGGCTGCGCTCAGTGCGGACGGCAATTCCACTTCGAGGGCGCCGCGGACTTGGGCGAAGGGCGGCAGCAAGGCCGCTCCGTTGCCGTCCATCGGCTCGAGCTTCAACGGCGATTCCGTGGCCTCCTGGGTGAGGCGCCACACCCCGCCTTCCCCCAACGTCAGGGCGTGGATGGGCGTGGTGCGCGCGCGTTCGGCGAGTCGCAGCCAAGTGGGCACCCACAGGGCGTGCCGGGTGAAGTTCGAGCGTTCGGGGTCCAAATCCGCATGGAACGCGAACACCGTTCCGGCGCCGACCGGCGACGCCGTGAGGAAAGGGGCACCCGATTGCATCGTGGCGAGCACTTCGTCGCGCGGCTGCAAGCCGACCGTCCGGATGCACCGAGCGCGCGGCAAGTCGGGACGGTCCGGCACCTTACCGAACACGCCTTGGAAGAGCGGGTGCTCCCACCGCAGGCTGCTGACGCGGTTGTCGCTGGATTGCCAACCACCGGCCGCCGATCCCAACAACCCTGCATAAAAATCCGCGCTGCCGGTGTCGCCGCTGTCGGGCACGATGACCACGGTGCCACCGCGTTCCGCGAACGCCCGCAATTCCGCGGCAAGGCCTGAGGTCAGGCGTTTGTAACCGTAGACGACGGCGAGGTCCTTGTCGGCAAGCCGCTCGGGCTCGAATCCGGTGGTGGACTCCCAGGACACTTCGTCGGCGCGGTAGACTTTCGCGAGTGCGGTGCCCACTTCCGGTGCTTCGCCTTCGGTCAGTCCGATGGCGCGGGTGGCCCCGGCGACTTCGAAGCCGAAGTGGTAGGTGTCGTCGAATTGGACCGGCGCATCGTCAATGACCACGCGGGCAGCGCGCCACCCGGGTTCGCCGTGGGTGAAGCGGAGCACCGTGTCGGTGGGCATGCCCGGGATGACGTTGAAGGTGCCGATGGCCGTGCGCCGGCCGTCGATTTCGAGGCGGATGGGCAGGCCGTCGGCGCCGGATGCCGCGTTGTGGTTCAACCGCACCCGCAGTGCCGTGGGCGCACCGGCGAGCCGCATCGGGCTGTCGAACCACACCGAATCGACCCAAACATTCGGGAATCCCCCCGCCTCGCTCGGCACGAAGGCCACCGGCCATCCCTTCGTCGCGGCGGAGTCGGAGGCGCCGGGGGCGCGTTCGGGCAGGACGTGGGTGTTGCGCTGGAGGTCGGTGAACAGGTACAGGGAGCGCCGGCGGTCCGTCTCGTTCACGAGGGCTTCTTCGGCGCGGTTGAGGACGGCGTCGAGGGGGTGGACATCGGGAACGATTTCGATTTCGCGGAGCCGTTCGAGGGCCTGTTCGCGGGTGAGCAGGCGTTGGTCGCGGCCGGAAAAGGCTTGGGTGAAGACGTGGAACCGGTCGGTTTCGCCGTATTGTTCGACGACGGTGGCGGCTTTGTCCCGGGCGGTGGCGAGGAGCGGGCCGCGTTCGCCTTCGGCTTCCATGGAGAGGCTGTTGTCGAGGAACAGCGAGATGGCGGCGCCGTTGTTGCCCTCGCCTTGGAGGCCGGCAGGCGGCGGGGTGAAGGGTTGGGCGAAGGCGAGGACGAGGCCGGCGATGGCGAGGAGGCGGGCGAGGAGCACGAGGAGGTGCTTGAGGCGTTGGGTGGAACGGGTTTGGCGTTCAACCTGCTGGAGGAAGGCGACGTGCGAGAAGGCCACGCGCTTGTACCGCCGGAAATTCAGGAGGTGCACGACGATCGGAATGGCCAACGCGCCGAGGCCCCACAGTATTTCCGGATGCACGAATTCCATCGGGCCAAATTTAGCGCCAATTTTGCACCCCGATGGCGAAGAACTCCATGAATCTCACCGCGGCCGAGCTCCGCTCGTTCTTGCTCGAAAAAGCCGATCAGTACGAGACGCGGGCGTTCATTCCGGACGACCCGGTGGACGTGCCGCATCGGTTCAGCGACGCGGGCGACCAGGCGATGGCGGGGCTGTTTACGGCGCTGATCGCGTGGGGGAATCGGAAGGCCATTTTGAAGAGCGCGGACGAGTTGATGCGGCGGATGGACGGGGCGCCGGCCGATTTCGTGGCGGGGGCGACGGCGGGCGAGGTGGAGCGGGCTTTTGCGGGCTTCGTGCACCGGACGTTCATGGCGGTGGACGCGGGGGAGGTGGTGCTCGGGGTGCAGCGGGCGGTGGCGGAGGCCGGCTCATTGGAGGCGGCGTTTGGGCAAGGCCAAACCGCATTCGAGCGCCTCGCGACGTTCCACGACTTGGTCTTCGCGGGCCGGCCGGCCGACCTGCGCAGCCGGAAGCACGTGGCCGATCCACGCAAAGGCTCGGCCGCCAAGCGGTTGAACATGTTCCTCCGCTGGATGGTCCGGCCGGCGGCGCGCGGGGTGGACCTCGGCCTCTGGCCCGACCTCGGCACCGCGGGGCTCATGATGCCCCTCGACGTGCACACCTCGAACATCGGGCGGCGGCTCGGCCTGCTGACGCGCAAGGCGAACGACTGGAAGGCGGTGGAGGAACTGACCGCTTCATTGCGCGCCATCGACCCCGAGGATCCCGTCCGCCTCGACTTCGCCCTCTTCGGCCTCGGCGCCATCGAAGGGTTCTGAGCGCGGGAAAAATTTCGTCCGCTCGAATTGAAATCCCCACTTTTTGAACCCGTGGCGCGCTCGAGAAAAGTGGGGATTGGAATCACAGCGGATGAAAAATTTTGGCCTGACAAATGCTCCGTGTTGACGAACTTGCCCGCATGACGGAGCAAGTGAAGACAGGCGATGGTTCGTGGACCCTCAAAAGCGAGCAATTCGGCGTCACGTATCACAGCGTGCACGGCGCGCGCACGGAATCGGAGCACGTATTCATCGAACACGGGCTGGCGCAGGTCCCGGGCGACGGGCCCATTCGGGTGTTCGAGGTTGGATTCGGCACCGGGCTCAATGCCGGGCTGGCGTGGGCTTGGGCGAAGCGGACGGGGCGAAGGGTGGAATACCGCGCCGTGGAGGCGTTTCCGGTGGACGTCGCGGTGGACGTGCCGGGGCTCTCGGAAGAAGAGGCCGCGCAGTTGAAGGCGGGGGCGAGCTGGGAAACGCCGGAATTTGGGTTTGAAGTGGAGGTCGTGCGGTTGGAGGACGTGAAGTTCGAGGAGCCGGCCATCGACGTCGTGTTTTTCGATGCGTTTGCCCCATCGGCGCAGCCGGAGTTGTGGCGGCAGGAGGTGTTCGAGGCGCTGGGCGAGGGGATGGTCGATGGGGGACGGCTCGTGACGTACTGTGCACAGGGCGAGGCGCGGCGGGCGATGCGGGCGGCGGGTTGGCGGGTGGAGAAGGCGCCGGGGCCGCCGGGGAAGCGCGAGATGACGGTCGCGTTCCGCGAGGCGGTGAGCCGCTTCAATGTGCGGGCCTATGCGCTCGTCGTCGAGGGCGATCGGGTGCTCACGGTCCGCGAGGACTTGCCGGGCGGGCCGGCGACGAAGTTTCCGGGAGGTGGGGTCGAGTTTGGGGAAGGGCCGGAGGACGCCGTGTTGCGCGAGCTCAGGGAGGAATTGGGCGAAGCGGGCGCAGCTGAAATCACCGGCCACGCCTACACCACCGGCTTTTACGTCCGGAGCATTTTCCGGCCTTCGGACCAAATCCTGTCCCTCTACTATTACGTTCGCCTCAACCGGCCGCTCGACGTGCCGACCGCGCCGGATGCGCCGGTCAAGGTCGCAGGGGGCGAAGCGGGGTTGAAGTGGCGGTGGGCGCGGGTGGGGGAGTTGGGGGATTTGGCCTTTCCGATTGATCGCCACGTGGCGGAACACGTGTTGAAGGCGTGAGGGCGCTGCTCGTGATTTGGCTCATCGGCGTGACGCTGCTCGAAGGCGTGATGGCGCTGTTGCTCGTGGGGGCCATCGTGATGAGCCCGATGATGTTCACGTCGGAGGAGGCGTTTCGCGATCCGACGAAGTGGCTGCTCATCCTCAGCCTGTTCGTGTTGATGGGGCTGCTGGGCACCGTGATCGCCTTACAGTGGTACTGGTTCTCGGCCCAAAAACGACGCGCCGCATTCCTCATTTCCTGCCTGCCGGTGCTCGTGGTGGCCTTTTCGGGGCCGTTGGAGCAGGGGGTGACGCGGGTGGTGCGGTGGCTGGATGGGCCTCGGGTGGAAGGGGTTTGGCCTGATCAGTCGAGCAAGCCCCACCGCTCGTTCACGCACGAATCCACGCGCTCCACGAGGTTCATCGGCGACATCGTGCGCCAGCCCAACTCCGCCAGCTCGCCGCCCAACGCGAAGTAGCCATCGAGGTCGATCGCCTGCATGTCCTGCATGACGTGCTCGCGGAAATTCAGCAGCGCGATCCAGCCGTCGTCCTCGGATACCTCGTCAAACCACTCCTCGTAATAGCAGTCGTCGCTGTGGTGAAAATTCAGCACGTTCTCGCCGATGAGCACAAACCGCCGCACGCCCTCGTGCACCAGCGCATCGATGACGTTCCGCTTCAGTAGCGCGATGTCGTTGTACAGGCAGTCGTTCCATTCGCCGATGAATTCGAGGATGGCGCACGCGTCATCGTAATCTACGTAGAGGATTTTGCACAGCAAGGTGGGCGAGCCGAAGTCGTCCCATTGCGGGTGGATGTAGTGGTTGTAGACCAAACGCGAATACTCCAACTCGCTGTACTCCCGACCAAAAAACGGCGACCGCTCGTCCTCACTCGCCACGTAATGGTTGCGCCAAGCGTAATAGGGTTCGAGGGTGTGCATGTCAGTCGGGTCGTTTCAGGGTTTCAAGGGCGGCGCGGACGCTGCCGGTTTGTTCGAGCAAGGCGGCCGCCTCCGCGTCGGAGAGGTCGCTCCACTCTTGGATCATACGGATTCCTCGCTCGATGAGTTTCGAATTCGAGGGCCGCATGTCGATCATCCGCGAGCCTTTCACGTGGCCGAGGCGGATGAACGTTATCGTGGTCAACAAATTCAGCACGTGTTTGGTTGCGGTGCCCGCGTTCAATCGCGTCGAACCCGTGACGAACTCGGGCCCCGTGACGACCTCAATCGCTTGGTGCGCCGCCTTCGCCACGGCCGAGTCCGGGTTGCACACGACAGCCACCGTATGCAGCCCGGCCGCCCGCGCCGCCTCGATTCCACCCACCACATAAGGCGTCCGCCCCGAAGCCGCAATCCCCACCACCGTGTCGCACGCCGGATCCGGCCGAAACGCCTCCAAATCCCTCCACGCCCCCTCGGGGTCGTCCTCCGCCCCCTCCACGGCCGTCCGAATCGCCCCATCCCCCCCGGCAATCAACCCCACCACCCGGCCGGGCTCCACCCCGAAGGTCGGCGGGCACTCGCTCGCATCCACGACCCCCAACCGCCCACTCGTCCCCGCCCCGAGGTAAAACAGCCGCCCTCCGTCCCGCATCCGCGCCTCGAGCACTTCAATGACGGCCGTCACCTCAGGCAGCACCCGCCCGACGGCCTCCCAGGCCGCCCGATCCGCCCGGTGCATCCGCTGCACCAAATCCGCCACCCCCGCCCCCTCGAGCGGGCCGTGGTCGCCCTCCTGTTCCGTCGGGGGAACAAACCGCTGTTGATTCTTCGCGTTCACGCCCGAAAGATACGCCGCGCCCCGTCCCTACCTTTCGGGTCATGACGATGAAAATCCGCTTTGCGATGGGGGTGCTGGGGCTGGGTTTGGCCTTCGCGCCCGTTGCCCTCCAAGCCCAGGAGGACGAGGCCCCGAGCGGCCTGCCAGTGAAGTACGCCGTGCAATTCGCCGACGCGCGCCACGACTACAACGTGGGCAACCTGCGCGGCGCCCTGACGACCTACCGCGACCTGCTCGACGAGTTGCCGGATGACGCCCGGGTCATGCTGTGGATTGCGCGCTGCCACGCGGGACTCCGCCGGGAGGACCTCGCGCTGACGTACCTCGATAAGGTGGCCGAGGCGGACGCGGAACTCGCGAACGAGGAGCAGCGCTTTCGCGGCGAGGTGTTGCACGCGCTCGGTCGATACGAGGAGGCCATTGCAGCGTTCACGTTGCACCTTGATTTCGACAAGCCATCGGGCGAGGCGCGCGAGGAGGTGGAGCGGTTTGTGAACGAGTGCCGGCGGGCTTGGCTTGCGACGGACCGGGCGCGGGATTTGCCGGTGACGCACTTCGGTTCGGAGGTGAATTCGCGCTTCGATGAGTACGCGCCGCATTGGTCGCCGGATGGCCAGTCGATTGCCTTCACTTCGCGCCGCGATGGCGGGCTGAACGATGCCATCGATGAGGACGGCGATTTCCGCTTCTTTTCGGATGTTTGGATCGCGGAGGGGGGGGTGGATGGCTTGCAGCGCGCCCGCCTGCTCCCGGGTGAGGTGAACAGCATGGGCTACGACGCGCTCTTGAGTTGGCCCGCTTTCGGAGACCAAATCTTCGTCTACCGCAACGACGAATTCCTGAGCGGCGACATCTGCGTCTCCACCCGCCGCGAGGACGGCACTTGGGGCGCCATCGAGCCCCTCCCGAAGCCCGTCAACTCCACCTACTACGAAGGTTCGGCGTCGTTGATCGCCGACGGTTCGAAGCTCTTCTTCATCTCCGAGCGTCCCGAAGGCCTCGGTCGCGGCGACGTCTACGTCAGCGAGCGACGCGGCACCGGCTGGTCGAAACCCGCCCACCTCGGCCCGGTCGTCAACACGTCCCGCGACGAAAAGTTCGTCCAAGCCCTCGCCGGCGGCCGCGTCCTCATCATCGCGTCCAACGGCCACGCGGGCTTCGGCGGCTACGACCTCTACCGGACGGAATTCGTCGAGGGCGACTGGTCCGTCCCCGTGAACCTCGGCATGCCCGTGAACGGTCCACGCGAGGAGTCCACGTTTTCCCTGAGTCCCGACGGCACCCGCCTCCTCATCACAGCAGAACGGCCCGAGGGCTTCGGTGAACGGGACATCTACGAAATGGACGTGACGGCTCATCCATTGTTAGGGGCTAACCTCGACGCCGTTTGGGCGGGACTCGTTACCGTTCGGGTCGAGCAAGGTGGCACTGGCGTCGCTGCCGCCTCGGTCCGTCTCCGCGATACCCAAGGCGTTGCCACCCTTTGGGAAGGCACCACGAACCGCGAAGGCGAGGTTCAGCTCCGTCTCCCTGCGAACGAGACGTTCATCCTCGAGGCGTTCGACAAGAAACGCAGTGGAGAGCGGAAGTGGACGCGTGCTCAGCTTGCACCTGGCCCGTTCACCGATGCGGTGGTGATCGAATTTCAGTAAACGTTCAGAGGTCCAACGAGGGCAGGTTGTTCGAGCCCATGGTGAGCACGATGTACTTATTTCGTCCACGGAACAATGCGCTTGTGACTTTGTCCCCCTTTCGAGTCAATGGCTCCCATTCCAATTCATAGGGGTTGATGCCGGCAATGTCCATTTGAAACGTCAACCAAGCACTCTGGTTCAAGGTGCCGATGGAGATGGACTCCTTCGAACCGCATGCGGCGACCATAAGCACCGGTTGAGCGTTCAACTCGGCTTTCAGTTCCTGTTGATATCGTCTGAGCACGGAGGAGCTGCGAGAAAACTGGAGGGCTTTCTGCTTCGACAGGCTTGCGCTGTGAAAGGGAATGGTTTCCACATTGATGAGCCCATCGTAGCCGAGGTATTCTGCAAAGGCCAAACTTTTCATCAACCTGCGGTAGGCATTCGCTCCCCCCTCCCGACGGAAACCTTCTGACAAGTAAACCGTCTGCGAGATTGCCGCGAAGGACTGGTAGTCGCGCGGCAAGTCCGAACGGTGTTGGAATTCCATGGCGGCTCCTGGGTTGGTGAGGAGCATGTGCAGCGGCTTCTTCCCCTTCCTGATTTCGAAGTAGGGCTCGGGCGCATATTCCATTTGGAATAGGGTTTCGAGCTGGGGTTCTTGCAATGTGAGGTCTCGTTGCCATTCGGCAAAGAGGCGTTCACAGTAGTCCTTGAATTCAGGGCTCATTGGGCGGTGTGGAGGGGTTGAACGATGGAAGGGCGGTCGGGTCGATGCCTGAATCTCCGAGCAATTTGCGCAATTGTTCCTGGGTGGTACTTAAGTCGAGCAGGACCTCGATGGATTCCAATTTGGGACAAACCCCCTTCCAATGGTTGATGAACCAGTGCAGTTGATGGGCTTGTTCGGGGGTGATGCCATTGATTTGGCAAAGTTCATAGACGGAAAAGAACAGGGTTCGGATGTTTTCGCACGGAAGGATGCCATCGTTGTAGTAGCCGATGATGTGTGCGTGTGAAGTGTTCAGTTGCGTGAAAGGATCGCGCGTCGGCTCGCCATTGGAATCCACGTAAAGGGCATCGTACACCTCGTCGAAATACGCGTCTTTTTCCTGGTCTGTAAGTGCTTCAAAACGATGGGCCACGTTGCCAACCTGCAAGTCCCATCGGCGAATGGCTTGGTTGACAAACCGGATTTCGGCCTGTTGCGCGGCAGACTCAGCGAGGTTGGCGAAGAAGATGTAGAACACCCCGAGGTCGTGCAGGATGGTCCATCGCGCTGGCGCGAAAATTTCGTGTCCTTCCCACTTGCCCCGCATGGCGCCGGGTTCGAGGCCTCTTTTCCATTTTCCCTTCAGCTGGTTGCCTTCGATCTGAAAGGTCAGCAGTCCTACTTCACCTTGGTTTTTCCAAGTGCAGGTATACACGCCATCTTGAACCGTTCCAGTCAGCACGCCGCCGTCGGCGTACTGACCGGAAACGGTCCCATCGGATTCGTGCAGTTGAAGCCGCCCGAAGTTTCCTTGGTACTCCTTCAGGGTCATGCGTCGAAGTCCAAACGGATGCCGGAGTCTTTGAAGTTCTGGATCAGTTGGGCAGTCTTTCCCGGGAACCACTGCTCGAGGGTGTATCGGAGGGCTTCGAACTCTTCATAGGTGACCACGTCATCTTGGGCCACGATGTTCTGAAACGCCGTCATCAGGAAGTTCTTCTCCTGGTCATCGAGTCCGATTTCGATGGCACGGGCACTGCGCTCGAGGATACCGGCATGCGCACCGACCATCTCGAGGATTTGCATGCGGTCATCGACTTCGTCCCAGACCTGTCCTACAGGAATGTTCTGAGCTTCGAAGTGGTGAATCACATCGTGCATCCACGAGATTTCACCTTCTTCGACCCTCCGGTCGACGAGCATCATGTGACGGGTCAAGGAAGCAATGGCACATGCCAGGATGTTGGGCTCATTCCATTCGAACATGCGAAAGTCCGGGTGCATTTTCGGCTCGTTTTCCGGTTCCGGTTCTGGTTTTGCGCCTTCTCCTTTGATTTGGTCGCCAAACCATTGGCCTCTCATGGCCCCCGGTTCCAGCCCTTTTTTCCACGTGCCTTTGAGGTGACCGTCCTGGATGGTGAATTCTACGCGCCCCTCGAGGCCTTTGTTCTCCCAAGTGCCCTCGAATTTGCCATCGATGTAAGTGCCTTCGAGCCTTCCTTCCTGATACGTCCCAGTCAGTTGCTCGCCTTCTATGGTGAGGTTGAGTTCACCGAAATTTCCCTTGAATGTCATGTGTCCCATGAGGATTGTTTTCGGGAAAACTAATCTGCGTTCATCGGTCGGGGGCGCTGCTTTCGTTTCATCTGATTTCAAGTTGCCCGCAGCAGCGAAAGGCGTCAGATTCCGAATGACCGGAAGTGCTCGAAACCACTTATTTCGATGAGCTTTTGGCCGGATTTTGGAGCGGCAACTTCCGATTTTAAGGACTTGGCTGCTTCGAGCATGAGTTCATGAAAGACCCGCTCATTTTGACCAAGGGTGATGAATGCAGGAGCGGCCATTCGTGCATCGCTCGGTTGGTTTTGGCCAAACAGCGTTCGGTAAACGCGCATGCGAACAATGGCGGGCTCGAGGGTCAATTCACGTTCATTGGGAGGCGGCAGAGCCACGAGCAGTTTGCTGAGGTTTTTTCGGTCTTTCACCAACACCAACCCATCGCACAAGATGGAGTACGCGAACTCCCGAGCTTGCGCCAAATTGCGCCCGATGAAGATGGACCGGAGTTCTTGTTGGGTGCGTTCCAGTTGTTCGAGGTAGTGCTTGCGGTTCTGGGCGCCGATCATTCGGGCTACGTGCACTCGGATTTTGACCAAGGGAAACAGGCGGTCCGACTCCATCTCCGCTACCGCATTCGGTTCTTTCAACCAATCCGTCATGCGCTTCAACAAGCTCCGCCGCTTGCTGAGGAACGCGAGGAGCGACAGCATCGATGCGTTGAAGAACAACGACGACCAGTCCGGCTTGTCCGCCTTTTGCTCGAATTGCGTGCGCAGGTGTTCAAACTGAACCAGCAAAGCGGAGGCATACCGATCAAACGGTCGATTCAAATCGACGTACGTTTCGAGGTAATACGTCGAAAATTGTGGGGATTGCACCAATTCACTCCAAAACGTGTTGCCCATCGCCTGTCCAGTAGGAAGGGCATCCATCAGGGCGTTCGCCAGGATCCACTGTTCCCACCCAAGGGTCCAGTGTTGTGTGGGCAATGACTGAAACCACGTTAGGGCGGACCGCGATTCCGCGCTCAATTCCTGGACCACCAAGTGGTAGAAACTGCTTTGGGGCGCATTCGGTTGGGTGAAAAGCGTTTGCTTTCCCACAAGCAGGCCAGTTTCAACTGAGGCCAATTGGGCGAGAAACAGTTCGACGGTTTCCACGGAATAGGCGTAAGGACGGACGCCTTGGCGTTCCGGATTGAGCATCCGATAAAGGGTGCTCGCAGAAAGGTTGCGGCCGATGTGGTATTTGATTTCCATCGACAGCTGCCTGCAGTTGGCAATGCTTGGAGCGCTTCTTCCGATTAGCTCGAGTGCCTTCAAGACCAAATCCCGAGGCGCCTCGCTCATGATGCGTTCTCCTTGGTTTCGTTCCAAAACTGCCAAGCCGCTTCGGCCTGGAGTCGGAGCATGTCGGCGCCGTTGAGGGTCATCGCGCCGCGTTCGGATGCGCGCCGCAGGAACTGGCTGAGCGGCGGGTTGTAGACGAGGTCGACGACGAAGTGGCGGGGGCCGACGCCGTCCCACGGGAACGGGACGGAGGCGTCGACGTCGGGAGCGGTGCCCACGGGGGTGGCCTGGACGACGAGGCGGAAATGCCGGACGGCGGCCGCTTCGATGGCGTCGAGGCGGACCCAGCGGAAGGGCGTGGAGGCGGGGAGGTCCCGGCGGACGAGGTGCACCACTTCGATGCCGAGTCGTTCGAGGGCGAAGCGGACGGCGGCCGCGGCGCCCCCCGCGCCGAGGACGAAGGCGCGGTCGTGGTCGCCGGTCAGGAACGGGCGGAGGGAGGCCGCGAAGCCATCCGCGTCCGTGTTGTGGCCGAGGAGCCGGCCGTCGGGTTCGCGGCGCACGACGTTCACCGCACCGATTGCGGCAGCCGTGGGGGTGAGGGCGTCCAGGTGTTCGATGACGGCGACTTTGTGCGGGACCGTCACGTTCAGGCCTTCGAGGTCGGGGAAGTCCGCGAAGAGGGAGCGCACGGCTGAGGCGTCGGGGCGCTCGAACAGGTCGTAGGAGGCATCGGTGAGGCCTTCGGAGGCGAATTTGGCCTGGAAAAATCCGGGCGAAAACGAATGGCTCAGCGAGCCCCCGAGCAGTCCCCAACGCCGGCTCATGCCCGCTTCATTCGGCGCGCAGCCAGATCCAAGCCCGTGACGACCGCGGCGCCCACCACCATCCAGACCGCTCCGTGCGCCCAATCCGCCGACGGCGCAGCGTTCACGCGGAAGTACTCGACCCGCCCGTCGCTGTGCGTGTACAACTCCCGCACCGCCTCCTTCCAAGGCCAAAGCGCATTCAACGACCCCAACAAGAACCCAGTCAGCACCGCAATGGTCGCCGCCCGATGCCGTTCAAGCCACCGCTTCAACAAGCGGCTGAACCTGAGCAATCCCACGACCGCTCCAGCCCCGAACACCCCAATCCGCACGAAGTCCAAGCCCTTCAACGCCCCGATGACCGCCGCATACGCCCCCAAAATCAACAGCAAAAAACTCCCCGAAATCCCCGGCAAAATCATCGCGCAAATGGCGATCGCCCCGCTCACAAACAAGAACGCAGGGGCCTCCGATTGCACCAAGGGCGGCAACGAGGTAATGAGTCCGGCCGCCGCGAGGCCGATCAAGGCGAGCACGAGCCGCTGAGCGTTCCACCGCTTCACGTCCCGCCCCACGAGCGGCACCGACGCCGCCACCAGCCCGAAGAAAAACGCCCACAGCCGAACAGGCTCCTCCTCGAGCAACCGGTGCAACAACCCCGCAAACAAAGCCACACTCGTGAACACGCCGGCCAGCAGGACCACGAGGAATCCGAGGTTGGCCTGACGCCAAGCGGCCATCACCCCTTCGCGGCGCGCCACGCCGAGGAGCGAAAAATTCAGCCCCGCAATCGCCCCCAGCAACTCGTCGTAAATGCCGGCCACGAACGCCACCGTCCCCCCGGAAACCCCCGGAACGAGGTCAGCAATCCCCATCGCCACGCCCGTGAAGTACACCCGGACCCAATCCGCCGCGCCCCTCATGCCACGTCCATCGACGGGTCCACCTCAACAGCCCAAGCCGTGATGCCGCCCTTCAGGTTGTGCAGGTTGTCGAAATCGCCCTTCGCGATCAACGCCGAAATCACCGCCTCCGCCCGCGCGCCCGACCGGCAATGCACCACGACTGGCACGTCGCGCCGGATTTCGTCCTTCCGCGCCAGGCAGAAGGCCATCGGGATGTGCAGCCCGCCGAGGTTCGAAACGTTCACCTCGTGGATTTCGCGCACGTCGATGATTTGGTGGGCCACGCCGTCATCCATCCAGGACTTCAGCTGTGCGGGGGTGATTTCGCGGACGTCGCTCATGTTCGTTTTAGTCTTCTTCCACTTCGACTTCCTGCCGCTTGCCTTCGCTCATGGATTCGGGCAGGTATTCGAAGAAGGTGTCGCCGCGCAGGCCTTGGCGCAAGGCTTCGAGCGGAATGAGGTCATCGGGGCCGATGTTACCGAGGTTTACGTTGGCTCCGAATTGCTTGATGAACCAAACCTGTTGCGGCTTCTTCGGGGCTTCCCACAAGATGTCCTCCAAAGCGACGTTTGCGAGGATGCGCTTGATGAGCTGCACGTGAGCCGAACCGTTGGGGCGGTAGATGCCCACCGTGCCGCTTTCGCGCGCTTCGGCGATGACCTTGAAGCTGCCCGCGTCGAGTTCGTTTTGCATCATCCGGATCCACTTGTTGGGGCTGATGAGGATGCCTTCCTCCTTCGAGCCCACCTCGCTCAGGACGCGGTAGTTGGCCGAAAGCTTCCGGATGATTTCGCACTTTTCATCGTGCGGAATGACCATCGAGCCGTCGCTCACCTCGATGCACTCCACACCCAAATCGTCCACAAACCGCAAGTAGCCATCGAGGTCGTTGCGAATGAAAAACGCCTCGAACAACGTGCCGCCGCAGTAAACGTCCATGTTCGCTTTGCGGTAGAGCTGGATTTTCTCTTTCACGTTGGGGGTCAGCAGCGACGTGCCAAATCCCAGTTTCAAGAAATCCACCAAATGCTCCCCCACGGAAATCATGTCCTCGGCTTGGCGTACGCTCAGGCCTTTGTCCATCACCATGGTCATGCCATTGGTGCGGGGTTTTGCAGTGCGGTCGGGAAGGTGCTTCAGAAGGCTGTTCTTCATCATGGTTTGAATCGTTCGTACCGTTCCATGAAGCGCGCATCATTGGCAAGCGCCGGATAGAGGGTTAAGAGGGTGGCGGCACCGTCGAAGTGGTGCATGAGCAAGTGCTCGAGTAAAACAAAGGCCTCCCCGTCGCGGCGCAACGCATAGAGGCTTAAAAATTTCCGATACAGCACGTCCGCGTCGTCCGGCACGTGGGCCAGCGCCTCTTCGACCACCGCGAGCGCTTCCTTGTGCAGGTCTCGCAGTTGCAAGTGATCGAGCCGTTCGAGCCAAGCGTCCGTCAATTTCGGGTCGGCTTGAACCGCGGCGAGGTATTCGCGTTCGGCTGCTTCGTGTTGTTCCAGTTTTGAAAAGGCCTGCCCGAGGAGCAAGCGGTAGTCGGCGTGTCCGGGTTCGAGTTCCACGGCGCGCTGGAAGTGCGCAAGGGCTTCGCGGTATTCGGCTCTTTGGTCTGCCAAAACGCCCAAGCCCACATGCCCATCCGCCAAGAGCGGATCGCGGCTCAACGCCTCGTGGTACGCATGAAACGCCTCGTCCCAGCGCTCCAACTTCTCCAAGCACTCGCCCAAGTAACACCACGGCGTGGCGCCCTCCGGCTCAATGGCGATGGAATCCCGGTAGGCCTCCAGCGCCTCGTCGTAGCGCTCGAGCTGCATCAGCACCTCCGCCTTCTGCAAGTAGGCCGGCGCGAATTCGTCCTCGATGGCGAGCGCGAAGTCGAAGGCCTCGATGGCATCGGCGTAGCGGCCGCGTTGGCTTTGGATGTTTCCGAGGTTGTACCAAGCGCCGAAGCTGTAGGGCTGGTCGTCGAGGAACTGTTCGAGGTACTTGACGGCGTCCGTGAATTGGCCCAATTGCTCGAAGCAGAAGGACAACTCGTACACCGCGCCCTCGTTCAGCGGATTCTCCTCCAAGGCCATTTTCAGGTAGCGCACTGCCTGCCGCCAGTCGCTCATGTGCTCGTATTCGAAGGCCAAATCCAACAACACGTCCTGCCGAAATTCCCGATCAACCGTCTTCAGCGCGGCCTTGTAATGCGCGATGGCGAGGGCGTGCTCCTGCATTTGGCTGTAAATGCTCGCCAGCGCCGTGTGGATTTCGTCGTTCCCCGGCTCGAGCTCCAGCAACCGCTTCAACCGCGGCACCGCCTTCACGTGCTGCCCGGTCACCGCCATGAACTGCGCCTCCCGCAGCTGCAACGTCAAACTCAGCGGATGCAACGCAAGCCCCATCTTCAGCACCTGCCGCCCCTTGTCGTGCTGCCGCGCTTCCATGAAGTGGTCCAACAGCGCCTCGAGCTCCTCGACATCGAAGAACCCCGCGCCGCCGTTGCGCAACGCCCCTTCAAACCGGCGCACCAAGTCGCCGTGCTCGCTCTCGTTCTCGTATGGACGCCACTCTTCGTGCATGCAGACCAAATCTAACCCCACAAAGGTCGGCAACTTCACTCACCCCTCCGCATTTTTGAACACCTTCCTGCAATGTTTCCACGTCGATCGGTTCCCGCCCGCACAGCGGAGTAGTTGGGCTCAGGGTCTTTTTAACTCATTCATTTTGAATTATGAAGTACCTTTATTGAAGTTCAAATCCCGCCACCATGCTGAACCGAGTGCTTCTCCTCGCCGTGACGACCTTTTCGATGGCGTCCTTATCCGCCCAAACCGATTGCGGTTGGAACCCCGACTACGACGGTGACAACGCCATCGGCATCTCCGACCTCCTCGGCTTCCTCGGCGTCTTCCAGGACGTGGACAGCGACGGCGATGGCATTTTCGACTCGCTTGATGATTGCATCGGCGCCTACGATGCGTGCGGCGTGTGCAACGGAAGCGGCGTGGATGCCGACTCCGACGGCGTGTGCGATGACGTGGACGATTGCGTGGGCGCGGTGGATGCGTGCGGGGTGTGCAACGGCGAGGGGCCGACCATTCCCGTGGTGGAGGAAGTCATTTTCGTCACCGACTCCGTGTACCTCGAGCCGCTGGAGGAGTGGTATGTGTTTGATTATGCCGTGGATACGGTGTTTTCGTTTGTTTGTCCCATCCCGGGATGCACGGAAGAATCCGCGACCAATTTCAATCCCGAGGCCAACGCGGACGACGGCTCATGCGCCTACGGACCCGAGCAATGCGGCGGCCTGTCCACCTTAACCTACCAAGGCTACGACTACGAACTCGTGGCCATCGGCGAGCGGTGTTGGTTTGCGGAAAACTTGAAAGCGAACTTCTATGCAAACGGCGACGAAATCACTATCATCGACGATGCGGGGATGTGGAGCGAGCAGGAGGAGGGCGCGCGAATGGGGTATTGGGATGGGACGGTTTGGTGCGTCATGCCGCCCTGTTACAACTGGGATTTGTTTCATGAGAATGGGTGGTTGTACAACTGGCATGCGGTGGACGATCCGCGCGGGGTGTGCCCGGCGGGGTGGCACGTGCCGACAGATGCGGAGTGGACTGAGTTGGAGGACAGCTTCGGCGGCGATCCGAATGCCTTGAAGGCGACGGCGGCGGAGGATCCGGGGTGGAATGGCACGAACGCGAGTGGCTTGTCGGCCTTGCCCGCGGGCTTCCGGACGGAGTCGGGGGAGTTCTTGGACGTGGGAGTGCACGGCGTGTTTTGGACGTCTTCTGCATACCAAAGCGACCACGCATGGTACCGCTTGCTCGGTGCTGATTACGATTTCGTTTACCGCAACGACTACGATCGGCGGGCCGGCTTCTCGGTGCGCTGCCTCCTCGATTGACCCGCGAGCGGCGGAGGTGAATTTCGAAAGGGCCGTAATTTTCCGGCATGAACTACCGACCCTACCTCCAAGGCGGCATCGCCGTGTCTGAAATCGGTTTTGGCGCGTGGCAATTGGGCGTGGAGTCCGGTTGGAAGACGGTGTCGGAGGCCGAGGCGGAACGGATGATTTGGACAGCGCTCGAACACGGCATCAACTTCTTCGACACGGCTCCCAACTACGGCATGGGGACCAGCGAGGAGCGGCTGGGCAAGGTGTTCAAGACGCTGGACCGGGATCGGATTGTGGTGAATACGAAATTTGGCAGGCTAGATAATGGCCAAATCGATTTCAGCCCCGAGCAAATTCAACCCTCCATCGAGCGCAGCCTGAAGCGCCTCCAAATCGACTGCCTCGACTCCGCCATCATCCACAGCCCGCCGTCCGAACTCCTCAATGGCAACGCGTGCGACCACTACGAGGTCCTCGAACGGCTCATCGACCAAGGCAAAATCAAGGCCTACGGCGCGTCCGTGGATTTCGCTTCCGAGATCACCACGCTCCTCGAAACCACGAACGCCCGGGTCTTCCAGTCCTTCTTCAACATCCTGCACCAGGACGCGAAAGGCGCCTTCGATCTCGTCCAGGAAAAGGGCGCGGCCGTCATCGCGAAAATCCCCTTCGATTCGGGTTGGCTGACGGGGAAGTACGACGCTCAAAGCACCTTCGAGGGGGTGCGGGCGCGGTGGTCGCGGGAAGACATCGCCACGCGGGCGCGCCTCGTGGACCGGGTCAAGGAAATTGTGGACGGGGAGCTCATGCCGTCGGCGTTGTCCTTCTGCACGGCGTTCGATGCCGTCTCGACGGTGATTCCGGGCGCCGTTTCCGAAGCGCAGTTGCTCGCCAACATCCAGGCGATTCGGCAGCCCATGTCGGCGGACCAGCGGGCCCAGCTTGAGGCGTTCTTCGAAGACGAGGTGCGCGCCTTGAAGCTCCCGTGGTGAGGCGGGCATTGCCGGCGTTCAAGCCTCCTCGTTTTCCTCAGTTTGCAAGCTCTGAATGAATCGGGCCAAATCATCGGTCGGATCGAGGCTCCACTTCTGGCGGATGGAAGATCGGAGGTTGTACACGTTCCCTGCACTGCATGACATGTGGTCGGCAATGGCTTGAACGGACCAGTCTTGTGCGGTCAGTTGGGCGACGGTTTGTTCTGGTCGGGTCAGCAGGTTCCAAAATCCTTCCGCCAAAGGCAGCTGGGGCTGCCGCGATTTGATGACGCGCCACGTTTCCCGTGCGCCTTCAAGGCGTTCCGATTGAACGCACTGCGCGAGGGTGTTCCAGTCGCGCTGGTCGGATAGGATGCGCAATCGGCGCAAACGGCGCTCGAAATGGAAGATGCACCCGCACAGCACCGCAAGCACAACGGCGAGTACCGGCCCAAGCCGCGAACCAACGGGCGAAATCGCGTTGCTCAGTCGCTGAAGGGCGGGAGTGGGGGACGCGGAGGGGAGGTTGTCGGTTGGGCTCAGAAGGAGTTCGTTTTCCAAGGCCGTCGCCCCGGCTTTGAAGAACAACCACATGAGCGTGTCCTCCACCTGTGCCCAAGCCGGCCGCTCTAGCGCAGGTTTCAACGCCAAATCGAATGGCGCGGGAAGGCCTTCAGGGTCGTTCGCCCGCAATCCCTCGATGGCCACGAGCCACTGGTCATAGTCGTCGGCGTGGATCGACTCCACGACTTCTTGATGCCCCATCGACTGAGGCGCTGCGGTTGCGGTAAACGAGCTCAAGGCGGCGATGAGCACCACGGAGAACAAGTCCCTCAAGCGCCGTTCCAAGGATTCATGGGCCTGCAGATTGAATCGGGCGCGCAGCGCATGCCGTGCTTTGTAGACGGCCGACAAGCTGATGTTGAGCCGCTGCGCGATGGCCTTCGTGTGTTCTCCTTTGGCCAACCCCGCGGCCACGTCCTGCTCGATTGAGGTCCACTCCTCCAAATCCACGGTGGGCTGTTGCGCCTCCGCCGCTTCGATGCCCGCGAGGTGCTCGATGGATTTCAAGGCGAGAAAGCGATTCCTCCGGGTTCGTGTTTGGCCTTCCGAGAGAAACCCCTCCAGCGCCAGCCGCAGCTCATCCGGAGGCGAAGCCCGAAGCGCCCGCCAGGCCGACCGATTCCGAAGGTGCCAAGCCAAGTAAGCCCCTGCCAAGATGATCAGCAAACCCAAGGTCAAGATGCCCCAAGTCCGCTTCGTCGCTGCCTGAAAAGTCGAGCCCACCTCAATGAAATCCTCAGGGTCGGAAGCGCACGGAATGCCCAGGCCTCCACGAAACACATCAGGAACCGTCAACAGTTCGTCCCAGGCCGCGCGCCAGTTCGCCTCATCCGACCAAGGAGAAAACAGCCGGTAATTCACTCCGGTGGCTTCGATCAATTCAGCAGGACTCATCGCGCTCGCCATTCGGTCCAGCATCGGCCGGATGATGGAGAACCGCTCTGCGTCACCTTGCCATTGGAGGTAGTCGGTAAGGGTGGCGAGGGCGGCAGCTTCTCGACCGTTCCATTCTCCCTTCAAATCAATCGCTCGAAAGGTCAGCATGCAAGCTGTTGCATCCCCGACGTTTTGTTGAGCCTGGAGGCGGGTCAGCAAGACGACATTTCGGGAGAGGTTGTTCACGTTTCCGTTTTCAAGGGCTCCATCGTTGCCCAGTTCAAGGCGATCGAGAGCCAGGTTTGCCCACGAAATCGCTTTCTTGCATTGCCCCGCAAGCAAATGCGCGTAAGCCAGGTTGTTGAGCGAAATGATGTTGGTGGATTCCGGGACCAAATCATATGCCTTCAGAAACACCTCAACCGCCTCCTTGAAGCGACTGAGTTCGGTCAATGCGGCTCCGACTGCCTGCAGTGAGAGGTATTCCAATTCCTTCACGCCCTCCCGTTGCGCCGTTTCTGCGGCTTGGCGGAACAGCACGAGGGCTTCCTCAAGCCGATTGTTCTTGTATTCGTTTACGCCGCGCAAATAAACCAGCGGACTTGGAGGGTTTGGGCATTTTGGTGAAGGAACGAATCCTTCTGGGGGCCATGCGGATTCCAGCATCGTCGAGCTGAAGCGAAGCAAGTGCTCAACCAAGTGCAAGCTGTCGCAGTTCGATCGGACATCAGCCCGGCTCAGCATCGTCCGCGCGCGCAGCTCCGTTTCGAGCGGGTCGTAACCGGTTTCGCGAACGGCATCCTCGAGCACCTTCCACATTGGCGTGCCTTCGTGCCCGAAAAGCGGTCGCATGAAAAACATCAATGTTATGGTAGAAAGCACACGGAATTTCATAACGACTTCATGATTGCTGATACGAAATTAACGCACACCATCCGCTCCTCAGCGAGGGCACGGCACCCGATGAATTCGTGGCGTGATCGCAAAATAATCGGTCGAGATTTCGCTAACACCATCAGATTCAAGGCCTTTTGATCACAGAGAGAATACGTGAACAATGAGTGAATGAAAAGGAATGAAGGGCTTCAGGAATTGATTCATGATCATTGGATCCGCATGGTTTTCAGGCCAAATGCGTGGAACTGCCCGATAGCTTTGGTCGGGAAACTTCAACCATTCACGGACATGTTTGCACGCTTCATTTTCCTTTTCAGTGCATTTGCACTGGTGTCGTTCACCTCGCTCGCCCAGCAATCCGCAGTCAAGCACCTGGTGGAAGGCTCGAGAACCTACTTTCGAATTGACCCCGCTTTGCTCAGGAGTGATTTGGACACGTTGTATTTCGAAGCAGCGGCACTCAACGAGCAGTTGGGAAATTATGCATGGGCGGATGCGTTGGGCAATGGAACCAACCCCGGGGTCGATGTTGACTTTTTCGGTTACGAGATCAAAGGGGCGGGCGGTGTGACGACATCGGGTACATTCGGTGGAGACAGTTTGGTCCTCAACAAGGACGCGGAAATTGCGGGTCGACTCGAAGTGGTGGGCGTTGCCACCATTGGCGATTCGTTGTGGGTGGAAGGCACCGTGGTCCTTTCGGATTCCTTGCGCGTCGTGAAGGCTGTGGCCATGGGCTCCCGATTGCATGTTTCTGGGGTTTCGGCATTCGGAGACAGCATACACGTCGTCGGCAACGTCGATTTCGATGCCCTGTTTCATGTGGCCGGTGCCGCTACTTTCGGCTCTGAGGTGGCGATTGCGGGTGAGCTCAGCGTGCAGGACTCGGTTTCGTTCGCCAGCACATTGGAGGTGTCGGGGGTGCTGGTTGCAGACAGCATCGTGTCGGAGAAGGTGCTGAATGCTCGGATTCGGGATTTGGCCAACCACGATACGGATGGCCTGGCTGAAGGCTCCGCGAATCGCTACTTCACGGATGCCCGCGCTCAAGCTGCGTTCACCTCCGGCACGGGCATCACCTTGAATGCCGGCGAGATTTCCATCGGCCAATCGGTGGGCATTACGGACGACGTTTCGTTCGCCGGCATCGCCGCCACCGCCACCGTTACCGCGGACAGCCTCTCGGTTACCGACGTCATCAACGGTCAGGTGAGCAGCCTCGGCAACCACGACACGGATGGGCTGACGGAAGGTTCCATCAACCTGTACTTCACCGACTCCCGCGCACGGGCATCTCTGGTGGCAGGAACTGGGGTCACTTATACGGAGTCAACTGGAACGATTGCGATTGGCCAACCTGTTGGTCCTGATGATGACGTAGCGTTTGCCAACGTCTTTGCTTCGGCCACGGTGACTGCGAATAGCTTGAGCGTTGCGGATGTTATTGACGGCCAAATCGGCGACATCAGCAACCACAACTCTGACAACTTGCCGGAGGGCAATGCTCACTTATACTTTACTGCTGCCGAGCGGCTGGCATTGATGCAATTGCTCGCCACGGTGGATTCTTTGATCGCCGTTGTGGATGCGATTCAGAATTCGGGGTCGGCTGCTGAAGTACTGAAGGTCGGGACCTCCCCAGCATCGGATGTCGAAGAGACGGTTGCGACCTTGAACGGTTTCATTTTGGATGATGGTGGGGATGTCATTACGGCGACGGGCTTCCGTTGGGGGCAGGCGGTGAATTTGAGCGATGCTCAGGATTTGGCGGGCAGCGCTACAAGTGGACTTTTCTCGGGCAACCTCACCGGCCTGACGGCGGACCACACCTATTATTTTACGGCCTTTGCCATCAACGGTGAAGGCACTACTTATGGCGACACGCTGAGTTTCACCACGGCTTCCGCGTTGAGTGATTGCGGCACTCCTATCAGCTATGCAGGCTACAATTACTCTACCGTACAAATAGGCTCGCAGTGCTGGTTTCAAGAGAATTTACAGACCGCAGTGTACAACGATGAATCGTTGATTTCGATCGGGTTGGACAATACAGAGTGGGTGAATACCACCGAGGGGGCAGCGACCGTCTACGGTGAAGGCGGTCCGAATGAGTACGCGAATTTGGCCATCTATGGTCGGCTTTACAATTGGTACGCGGTTAACTCAGGAAAGTTGTGCCCATCCGGGTGGCACGTGCCCACAGACTCAGATTGGTTGACATTGACGTCGGTTTATCAGGGCAATGCGCTGAAGTCTGCTGCCTCTGACAACCCCGCATGGGATGGCACCAATAGCAGTGGTTTTTCAGGTTTGCCAGGTGGCTTTCGGAACTACTCCAATGGGAACTTCGGTGGTGGAGGTCCGAACGGGACCGCCGGATTCTGGTGGGGTGCATCGCCCTACAACAGCTACGCTTGGTACTACGTGGTTGCTTCCAACGAAGACTTCGTCAATCGGAACCTCGACTACCTACAGAACGGGTACTCAGTTCGTTGCATTCGGGATTGAATGCTTCGACGGAAGGCGACCTGGCTTTTTGACAGCAAACCAAATTCACGCCGAGGCATCACTTTTTCCATTCGATTGGTACTTTGCTTGCGATCTTCGAGTTTCCGATTATTAGCTCAGGTCCAACGATCCGACTAGATGTCGTCGATGCCGCTTTCTTGGTATAGGATCATTTTACATAGAGCGGGCGGCTGACAACCACATTACTGATTCAGTCAGTTCAGGCGACTGCTTTACACATAATCATTTGGAATTGGTCGGGGTATCCAACGCCCTCCGGCACGGGTTCGTCGAAGACTTGGAAGCCACCGGCGATTAACGGAAAGACAGGAAGCGTCGCACACGTCAAGGTGTTCCAGTGGCGTATCGAATCGAAATGATTTGAGGAGCGCTGAATGGTCGGGGGCCAACTTCGTTGCTCATTCGTTTTAGCCTAGATCAAACTTTTCGCCATGCGGATGGCGCTAGGAATGGGCTTGCGTAGGATGGTGCTAGCGACTTAATCCCTGTTTTGAGGCAATGCACTCATCGTTGAACGGATGATTTTCGGATGAATGGGAGTCGAGTCCAAACCCCAAGTTGTTGTTTTTTTTCCGTTGATAATGCTCTCGTGTATTGCTTGCGCTTTTGTGTGTTTATATGATAAATTTATCGACGTAAAAAATAATTTCATCAGGGTTAATTGTTTTTTTAGTCGCATTTCTTTCGTTTGGTAGCTCCGCCGTCTTCGCGCCACAGACTGCCGTAGTCGCGGAGAGCCACGATGAGAAAATTTATTTGAAGGTGGATGGCACGCTGCTCCGCGGCGACCTCGATACGTTGTTTGCGAGATCTGCAGGCGTGCAAGACCAAATCGACAACCTCTCCTGGGCCGACGTCCTCGAAAACGGAACCTCACCGGGTGTGGACGTCGATTTCTTCGGATTCGACGCTGAGAACCTTGGTAACGTGACGACAACAGGAACGTTCACCGGAGACAGCCTCGTCCTCAACAAGGATGCCTCCATCACCGGCCGCCTGAACATCACCGGCATCACCTCACTCAGCGATTCCCTCCTCGTGGAAGGCACGGTGGTCTTCAACGACTCCCTGCGGGTCGTTAAAGCGACGAGCATCGGCGAACGCCTCTACGTCACCGGCGTGACGGCGCTCGGCGACAGCCTGCACGTCGTCGGCAACGTGGACTTCGATGCACTCTTCAATGTTGACGCGGCCGCCACGTTCGGCAGCACGGTGGAAGTGACGGGCGTGGGCACCTTCCGCGACACCCTGAATGTGGACGGGGCCACCCTCTTGAACGATTCGCTCAACGTGGACGGCAACACCTACCTCGAGCAGGATCTCCAAGTCGACGGCAACACGAACATCGGCGGCACGACGAACATCTCCTGAGCCGTCACCCTCGGCGACGCCCTCAGCGTAGCCGGCAAAACCTCCCTCGGGGATAGCCTCCTCGTCACAGGCGGTGCCCAATTCGACAGCGGCGTGAACGTCGACGGCAACACGACCCTGGACGCGGTGACGATGTACGCTGACCTCGATCTGAACGACAACGCCGACATCAGCGGTACGCTCGACGTGCACGGCGCCACGACCCTCGCGGAC
>CAYMHW010000009.1:0-38631 GCA_964390365.1 uncultured Comamonadaceae bacterium
AGTTCCAGCAAGGACCGCACCACGTTGCAGAGAAGTCGATGATCACCGTCTTGCCGTCGTCGAGCAAGCTTTGGAGGTGCCATTCGTTTCCGTCCAGGTCAGTGACCGTCCAGTCAGGTGCCACGCTGCCATCCGGCAATTGGGCGAAAGCCGACGTTCCCACGAGGAGCGCAGCCAAGAGAGCGTAAAAATGCTTCATTAATAAAGGATTGGTTGGTTTGCAATTTTGCCCGACTAAAATAGTCGAAAAATTATTCATTCATAACGCAAATTACACACGTCGAAATGCTGATAACCCAGCGGGTCAGAATCGCGTTGAAAAACTCACTTCGAAGCCGTTCGATGCGGGCACTGCTCGGCAGACCCCGCCGATGCAGAAAATGCCTTCCCGCCGCTTGCCGTAACCGACGGACAACCGATGGGCGCCGTTGATGTAGCCTACGGTTCCGAACAGGTAATGCACACGCAAATCGGGATTCGGGTTGCCGAAGTTGTACTGGTCGATGACGCTTGCAAACCAATGCGGGCTCCAGGTATATTCGGCCAAAACCGTGGCCCAGTCCCCCTTGTCTTCGTCGGTGAACAGGGCTTGAAGCTCCGTTCGCAGGCTTTGGCGTCGGGCGGTTTTGACCTGCGTTTCGAGTACGTGGATGTCCGCGTAGACGATGCCTTTGAACGTGGTGGTGACGGGCGTGGCGAGCGTGTTGAATTGGAAGTTGAAGTAGGTGTACTTGAGCTTCCAGTTTTTGTTCAGCTTGCGCTCGATGCTCACGTTGAGGTCCCGGACAAATTTCGTCCGCCCGAAGCCCCAGCTGTTCCGCGTGTACCCGTCGATGAGCCCTTCCCGCCCGCTCAGCCGGGTGGTGTCGAGTGCGTTGGCCGCTGCGTAGCCGATGGCGATTTTCGTGCCGTAGGGGCCGCCGAGGCGGGTGTCTTTCGGGATTTGGTAGAACACCTCCGCACTTGCACTCGATTCCCCGCTGATCACCGTCGCATACGGATACAGCGTCGCAGCGAGGTTGTACGTGTGCTGCTTCGTGATTGCCGGGATGAAGCTCACCGGCACGTCGAACAACAACAGGTCGCGGTCCGCCCGGAAGCTCATGTTGTCCACAGTCTTCGCGTTCAGGGAAATGCCGAGGCCGCGGGTGGAGTAGCCGAGGGAGGCGAGGAGGGCTTCACCGCCGCGGTAGGTGTAGCCGTTGTCCGCGCTCGGGTCGTTGATTTTGCCGCAATACTCCAAGTCGCCGACCCAACCGCCGCGCTGGAGGCCGAGGCGGTAGGACCACGCGCCCACGTTTTGGGGGAGCTGGAGGACGAGGGAGTCCTTGATGATGGTGCCGCCGGGTTGGTAGCGGCTGACGAAGGAGGCGCCGAGCTTGACGCGCAAGTCCTTGTCGGCCCAACGCGGCACGAGCTCGTTCACGTCGATTTCGCCGTCGATGGCCCGGATGAGGTTGGGCGAGTTGATGAGCCGCGAATCGAAGTCGAGGCGCATCCGGCCATAAAGGGCCTTCACTTGCAGTCCGCGCACCGGGGTGAGGATGAGCCGGAATCCGTCGAGCGCGTTGTCGATGCCCAGCGCGCGGGCCTCGTAGCTGCGCAAGACGATGCCGCTGCCGAATTGTTCGAAGAAGTTGCCGATGGTCACGTCGACCCCGGCATCCCGGTCGGCGTAGCGGGCGTAGCGGTAGCCGAGGCCTGTGCCCTTGAACCGCCCGGGAAACCCGATGACGGCGTTGAGGTACGACTCGTAGCGCATGCCCGCGCTGAAGTTGCCGCGTTGGTAGAGGAGGTTCGCGTAGGCGTTGTAGCCGGTTTTTTCAGGCGGCACCACCGCGCCGATGAGGCTGTCTTCCGCGTAGGATTGCCACAGGATTTGGACGTTGCCGGAGATGCGTCCGGGGTCGTTTTCGTCTTGGGCCCAAATCCCCGTCGCGAGCGCCCAACAGGCCATCAAGAGTGCAACCCGAAGCTTCATTCCGCGAGCTTCAGGAGTTCTTCGTACAGCTCTTCTTCATCGCCGTCGGCGTAGTTGTTGTGCTGCCAAACGATTTGGCCTTCCGCATTCACGAGGAAGGTGTGCGGCACGTTCACCACGCCCATCGCCCGCGCGAACTCCTGGTTCGGATCCAACAACACCGTGTAATCCCACATCGCACTGTTCACATAAGGCGCCACCCGGTTCTTGCTCCGTTGGTCATCGATGCTCACGGCCACCAACTCGACGCCCGTCTCGTCCTGCCAGTCGGGGTAGAGGTCGAGGTAATTGTTCAGTTCGCGCTTGCACGGGCTGCACCACGTTGCCCAGAAACAGTACAAGGTCGGGCCGTCGTGGCCGTCGACGATTTCAGCGGTGTCCACGGTTTTTCCATCCAAATCCGTCAGTTCAACCGAAGGAACGGTTTGCTGCGCTTGGGCGAAGGAGAGGACGGCGGTGAAGAAGGCAAAGGCAGCGATGCCGCGCCATGCGGGGTGGTCGATGTAGCTCATGTTGTTTTACAGGTCGGGCGAATGTACGGAATTCCTCGGATGCGGTTGGTGCCGCGCGTTGTATCTTGCTCGCATGAATCGTACCAAATCCGCAATCCTCTCCGCCGCCGCGCTTTTCGCCTTGGGCAGCGCGCTGGCTCAAAGCCCCGTGACGTTCATCGAACCCGCCGACACGGTCGTGGGCTACCTCGATGTCCCCGAGGACGATGAGCTGTCGATCCATTTGGACGTTCAAAACACGAGCGAGGACACGCTCCTCCTCATGGCCACCCGGCTGTACATCGACACCGTCAGCCCGTACAACTACCCGTGGGTGTTCAGCAACGAGGGCGCGTACGACCGGTTTTGCTGGGGACCGCTGTGCTACAATTTCGGTACGGACCAGTCGTCGACGAATGCCTCCCTTTTGGTCACTCTGGAGCCTGGCGAAATCAACACCACGCTGGTCACCGACTACTACCATGCGGGCATCGTCGGCACTTCCACCTTGCGCTACTGCCTCCACGAGGTGGGCCAAGACCCGGAAGCGGGCTCATGCCACGACCTCACCTTCCAGATTGAGCAGGCGCTGAACGTGTCGGAAGCCACACCGGAACTCGCTTTGAATCGTTTGGACGAGCAGCGCTGGTCGTTCGATTTGGCGGGCGCTTCCGCGGGCACCCTGCGCGTGATGGATTTGCAGGGCCGCGTCGTGTTTGAGCAATCCGTGAACGCGCCTTCAGGCCAAATCCATTTGCCCACGCACCGCTGGCCCGCAGCCTCGTACATCGTCGCCCTCGAAACGCAGCGCACCCGCATCACCGAGGCGGTCTTCTTCCGCGGCCACTGAGCGCCCCCGATTGCCTTTCGGGCCTCCTGCTCCAACCAGGGGACGCTCCTGTGTTGCACACTCAACGAGATTTGTAGACTTTTGCGGGCTCATGAACCCATCGAACAAACAAGAAGCGCTCGACTACCACGCGCGCGGCCGGCGCGGGAAAATTGAAGTCATTCCGACGAAGCCGTACAGCTCGCAGCGGGACTTGAGTTTGGCCTACAGCCCGGGGGTTGCGGAGCCCTGCCTCGCCATTGCGGAGCGCCGGGAAGATGTGTACAAGTACACCGCGAAGGGCAACCTCGTGGCCGTCATCTCGAACGGCACGGCGGTATTGGGGTTGGGGGACATCGGGCCGGAGGCGAGCAAGCCGGTGATGGAAGGAAAGGGCGTGCTTTTTAAGGTGTTTGCCGACATCGATGTGTTCGACATCGAAGTGGATGCTTCGGATGTGGATTTGTTCGTCAATACGGTCAAGGCCATTGCGCCAACGTTCGGCGGCATCAATTTGGAAGACCTGAAGGCGCCGGAGGCCTTTGAGATCGAGCGCCGGTTGAAGGCGGAGTTGAACATCCCCGTGATGCACGACGACCAGCACGGCACGGCCATCATTTCGGCAGCGGCGTTGCTCAATGCCCTGGAATTGGCCGACAAGCGCATCGAGGACGTTCGGATCGTGGTGAGCGGGGCCGGGGCGGCAGCGATGTCTTGCTTGGACTTGTACGAGCAATTGGGTGCGGTCAAGGAGCACATCGCGGTGTTCGACTCCAAGGGCCACATTCACTCCGGGCGCGAGGGGCTCGATGAGCGCAAAGCGCATTATGCGACGGAAACGGTTTACGCCGATTTGCAGTCGGCGCTCGAAGGGGCGGATGTGTTCCTCGGCTTGAGCAAGGGCGGGTTGTTGACGGGGGAGGATTTGAAGCGGATGGCGGACAACCCCATCGTGTTCGCTTTGGCCAACCCCAATCCGGAAATCGCCTACGACGAAGCCATTGCCTCCCGCGAAGACGTCATCATGGCAACGGGTCGCTCCGACCACCCCAATCAAGTCAACAACGTGCTCGGTTTCCCCTACATCTTCCGGGGAGCCTTGGACGTGCGCGCCACGGGCATCAACGACGCGATGAAGCTCGCCGCCGTGCGCGCCATTGCGGAGTTGGCGAAAGAAAACGTGCCCGATGAGGTGTCTTCGGCCTACGGGAACCAGTCCCTGAACTTCGGTCGCGACCTCATCATTCCCAAACCGCTCGATCCGCGCCTCATCACCACGGTCGCACCGGCCGTCGCGCGGGCCGCGATGGAATCGGGCATCGCGAAGGAACCCATTTCCGATTGGGAGCAATACGACGCCCAGCTGCGCGCGCGTTTGGGCCACGACAACACGTTCTCACGCACCATTGCCGAGCGCGCGAAAAAGGCCCCGAAGCGGGTGGTCTTTGCCGAGGCGGACAACTACAAGGTGCTCAAGGCTGCAGAACAGGCGGTGGACGAAGGCATTGCACGGCCCATTCTGTTGGGTCGCCGCTCGAAAATTGAGGCCCTCATCGAGGAGTTCAAGCTGGAGTTGCCCCATGCCGAAATCATCGACCCCCGGTCCGATGCGGTGACGGAAGATCGCATTGAATTTGGAGCGGCTTTGCACGCCGTGCGGAAGCGCAAGGGGCTGACGGTTCGTGAAGGGGAGCGGCTGATGCGCCAGCGCAACTACTTCGGGGCCATGTTGGTCAAAACCGGCCGCGCAGACGCCCTCATCAGCGGCTTGACCCGAACCTACCCGAAGGTCATTCGCCCCGCGTTGCAAGTGCTGGGCAAGGCGCCCGGCGTGACGAAGGTGGCGGGCATGTACATCGTCATCACGAAGCGCGGCCCCATGTTCTTCGCCGACACGACGGTGAACGTGGATCCCACCGCGGAGGACATCGTGGCCATCACGCGGCTCACGGCCGAAGCCGTGCGCAAGCTGCGCATCGTCCCGCGGATTGCCCTGCTGAGCTACAGCAACTTCGGTTCTTCGGGCGGAGCGGGGGCCAGCAAAATGGCCGAAGCGGCCGCCATCTTGCGGGAACGGCATCCGGACTTGATCGTGGACGGGGAAATCCAAGCAAACTTCGCCCTGAACGAAGAACTCCTCTCGGAAACCTTCCCGTTCTCCACGCTCCACGGCCGCCAAGTGAACACCCTGATTTTCCCCAACCTCAGCGCGGGCAACATCGCCTACAAGCTCCTGCAGGAAATGGCGGGGTTGGAGGCGCAAGGTCCCGTGCTGCTCGGCATGGACAAGCCCTTCCACATCCTTCAGATGGGCTCGTCCGTCCGTGAAATCCTCGACATGATTCGGCTCGCGGTGGTTGATGCCCAAAACACGACCAACTCATGATCCATCACCTGCGCGGACGACTGGTAGAGAAACAGCCCACCCACGCCGTTGTGGAGTGTGCGGGCGTGGGGTATTTGGTCCACATCAGCTTGACCACCTTTGAGCGGCTCGGCAGCGGGGAAGACCTCATGCTGCTGACGCACTTGGTCGTGAGGGAAGATGCCCAAATCCTTTACGGGTTTGCCGATGCAGAAGAACGCGAGCTGTTCCTTGCCTTGCTCGGGGTCAGCGGCGTGGGTGCAAGCACCGCGCGCATGATTTTGAGTGCGATGGACGCCCAAACCGCGCGCGCGGCGATTCAGTCGGGCGACGTGAACGCCATGAAGGCGGTGAAAGGCATCGGGGCGAAAACGGCCCAGCGCATCATCGTGGACTTGCAGGATCGCCTCGGAAATGAAACCCCTGGAGCATCTGTGCGTAAAGTGGGCGGGGAAGGACACAATAACGCGCGAACGGATGCGTTAACTGCCCTGACCACGCTGGGCTTTGACCGGGCCCGGTGCGAACGAACGTTGGACACAATCATCTCCGAGTCTTCGTCGGCTTTGCCGGTGGAGGGCTTGATCAAATTGGCCTTGAAGCGGCTGTAAGATGGGTAGGAATCGCATGAAAATGGGCTCGAGCAGCCGTTGGAACCGCGCGCTGGTGGCGCTCTGCGCGTTGTGCATGAGCGCAGGGGCGTGGAGCCAAACCGATACCGCGTCCATCGTCCTGCCCTTTCCATTTGGTGGCGAAAACCCCTACAACCCCACGGAGTCGCCATCGGGCTTTGATTTCGATTGGCCTTCGAACATCCAGTACAACATCGTCTACGATGAGCTCACGGGCCAATACGTGGTGCAGCAAACCATCGGCGACACCCTGGAATTCCGCCCCTCCACGTACTTCACGCTCGACGAGTACCTCGATTTTGACATGAAGGGCAACCTGTCCGAGTACTGGGATCAACTCCAGGTCGAGGAGGACGAAGCCGAACGCGCCTTCGCGCCGAAGCTGACCGTTGACAACGACCTGTTCGAGTCGATTTTCGGGTCGAATGAGATCGAGATCAAGCCGCAGGGTTCGGCGGAATTGACGTTTGGCTTCAACATGTCAAACACCGAGAATCCGCGGATTCCGGAACAGCAGCGCCGCATCACCACGTTCAATTTTGACCAGCGCATTCAGCTGAACATCGGCGGCAAAATCGGCGACAAAATCGACCTCGGCACCCAGTACAACACCGAAGCCCTGTTCGATTTCGAAAACCAAATGAACATCGGCTTCCAAGGCGAGGAGGACGACATCATGAAGAACGTTGAGGCGGGGCACATTTCCATGCCACTGCCCGGAACGCTCATCACCGGCAGCCAAAGCCTGTTCGGGGTAAAACTCGAGACGCAGTGGGGCCGCCTCTACAACACGACTGTCCTTTCGCAACAGAAGGGGGAACGCAAGGAGATTTCGGTGGAGGGCGGCGCGCAGACGCAGCCGTTTGACATCCGTGCGGACGATTACGAGGCGAACCGCCACTTCTTCTTGTCGCAGTACTTCGTCGATGCGTACGACAACGCGATGAAGAGCCTGCCGGTCCCGAATTCGGGGGTGAACATCACGCGGCTCGAGGTGTGGGTTGTCAACATGCAGGCCAACACGCAGGACGTGCGGAACGTGCTGGCGTTCACGGATTTGGGCGAGCACGAGCAGTACATTTCGACGAACCTCCCGGTGCAGCAACTCGTGGACGGGCCGGAAGTGGAGCCGACTTCGGCGCGCAACCCGTCGAACGCGAACAACGAGCTGTTCGACTTGATGGTTCAGGACCCGCAAGTCATGGGCTTCACGGGATCGATTGCGGCCATCGGCAACACGGGATTGGGCCTGGCCCAAGGGGTGCACTTCGAACGGGTGGGCAACGCCCGCAAGCTCGCCGCTACGGAATACACGTTCAACAGCCGCCTCGGGTTCATTTCGTTGCGCCAAGCGTTGAACAACGCCGAGGTCCTCGCCGTGTCGTACGAGTACACGCTGGGAGGGGAAACGTACAAGGTGGGTACGCTCTCGCAGGACGGATTTGTGGCGCCGGATGCCTTGGTACTGAAGATGCTGAAGTCCTCCGTCACCCAGGTGAAGTTGAGCAACGGCGACCCGGCGCCGCTGTGGCGGGTGATGATGAAGAACGTCTATTCGATGCAGGCGTTTGGGGTTTCGAAGGAGGATTTCCGTTTGGATTTGTGGTACAACGACCCGTCGACGGGTGTGGACCTGAATTACATTCCGCGGGAGCCGTTGGATGGCACGCTGCTCTTGCAATTGCTGGGCATGGACCGGCTGGACATCAACGGGCAGTCGGTGCAGGATGGGGTGTTCGATTTTGTGGACAATGCGGCCACGTCGGGTGGAACGATTGAAAGCCAAAGCGGGCGCATCTTCTTCCCGTCGACCGAGCCGTTTGGATCGAACTTGCGGAGGGAGATTGAGGAGCGGGTGGACGACCCGGATTTGGCCGAATCCCTCGTCGAAACCCTGGTGTTCCAAGCGCTTTACGACAGCACAAAGACGGCTGCTCAGCAGATTCCGGCGCTCAACCGCTTCCGCATCAAGGGCCAGTTCCAAAGCCAAACCAGCTCGGAAATCGCGCTCAATGCGCTGAACGTGCCAGAGGGTTCGGTGACGGTGACCGCGGGCGGCGTGCGGCTCATCGAGAACCAAGACTACACGGTCGACTACAACCTCGGCCGCGTCCGCATCATCAACGATGGCCTGCTCTCGTCGGGCCAAACCATCAAGGTCAGCCTCGAGAGCAACTCCCTGTTCAACATCCAAACGAAGACGATGCTCGGCACCCGCTTCGACTACGTGGTCAGCGACGACCTCGTGTTCGGTGCGACGGCGTTGAACTTGCGCGAGCGGCCGCTGACCCAGAAGGTCAACATCGGCAACGAGCCGGTGAACAACTCCATCCTCGGCCTTGACTTCGCGTGGCAAACCGAGAGCCAGCTCTTGACCGAGATCGTAGACAAGCTGCCGTTCTACGAGACGAGTGCGACTTCGTCCATCGACATTTCGGCCGAGGGCGCTTACCTGATTCCGGGGCACAGCCGGGCGGTGGGCGAGCAAGGGAACGCGTACGTGGACGACTTCGAGGGCAGCCAAAGCGCGATCGACATTCGGTCGGTATCGCGGTGGTTTTTGGCCTCGACGCCGCGCTTGCAGAACAACCTGTTCCCGGAGGCGCAACTCGAGGACAGCCTCGTCAGCAATTACAACCGGGCGCAGCTCAGTTGGTACACCATCGACCCGCAATTCTTCCGGGGCAGCGGGTTGCAAGACGGTCAGGTTTCGGCGGACGTGAAGAGCGACCACCGTTCCCGTGAGGTCCTCGAAGGCGAGGTCTTCCCGAACCGGGAACTGCCCACGGGCACACCGCCGAACACACCGACCCTCGACTTGACGTTCCGCCCGAATTTGCGCGGACCCTACAACTACGAGGAACCGCTGGGGGCAAACGGCTTGTCTGCGGGCCTTGCGCCGGACGGCTCGCTTTTGGAGCCGGAGACCCGGTGGGGCGGCATCCAGCGCGCTTTGACCACCACGGACTTCGAACTCGCGAACATTGAGTACGTGCAGTTTTGGTTGATGGATCCGTTCAACGAGGATTCGGAGAACATCACGGGGGGCGATTTGTACTTCAACTTGGGCAACGTTTCGGAGGACGTCTTGAACGACAGCCAACTCAGCTACGAGAACGGCTTGCCTTCCGAGAGCAACACGGAGCTGCCGGTGCTCGAGTCCATTTGGGGCCTTTACCCGGACCCGTCCACCTTCAACGTGGTGAACGCGTTCGACAACTCGTCCGGTTCTTACGTGTTGCAGGACGTGGGGCTCGACGGCTTGCCGGATGTGGGGGAACAGGAGCACTTCGCGGCCTGGTTGGAGTCGCTGACGGATTGGTTGGATCCTGCGGCGATGGCTGCTTACGAAAGCGACCCCTCGGCCGACAACTTCCGCTACTTCCGCGATCCCGAAGCGCAAGCGAACGAGGAGACCATCCTCGAGCGCTACGCCCGCTTCAACGGTTACGAGAACAACTCGAACACGGGCTCGCCCAACGGTTACCCCATCACGTCCACCACGATTCCGAACACGGAGGACATCAACCAGGACATCACGCTGTCGACCATCGAGAGCTACTACCAGTACCGGGTTTCGTTGCGGCCTCAAGATTTGGGCGAAAACAGCATCGGAAAGAACTACATCACCGACTCGTTCGAGCAAACGGTGACCACGGCGAACGACGAGCAGCGGACGGTGCGTTGGTACCAGTTCAAGATTCCGGTGCGTGATTTTGAGAACCGGGTCGGGGGCATTTCCGATTTCCGGTCCATTCGGTTCATTCGGATGTTCATGACGGGTTGGAGCGAGGAGGTCACGCTGCGCTTTGCGCGGTTGGAGCTCATCCGCGGGGAGTGGCGTCGGTACATGGAGTCGCTGGCGGGCATGCAAGAGCTCGAGCCGGACGATCCGGCGTCGACTTCGTTTGCGCTTTCTGCCGTCAACATCGAGGAGAACGGCAACCGCGACCCGGTGCCGTACGTGACCCCTCCGGGCATCATTCGCGAAATCGACGTGGGAACGGCGAACCAGCGCCGACTGAACGAGCAGTCGCTCGAGCTCGCAGTGTGTGAACTCGAGGACGGCGACGCGCGCGGTGCGTATCGGAACATCAATTACGACATGCGCCGGTACCGCCGGTTGAAGATGTTCGTCCACGCCGAGGCGGGGCCGAATGGGACTTCCCTTGACAACGGGGACCTCACGGCCTTCATTCGTCTCGGGAGCGACTTCGAGTCGAACTACTACGAGTACGAGATTCCGTTGGAAGTGACGCCTTGGTATACGGGGGATGACAACGCGATTTGGCCCGAGGCGAACAACATGGACATCGAGTTCCAAAAGTGGCAGAACCTCAAGATCGAGCGGCCCACCGGGTACCCCATGTCGCAGGAATACGCGGTCATGGACGGGAACGTGCGCCTCGCCGTGCGCGGGAATCCGAACCTCGCGAACGTGACCATGTTGATGGTGGGCATTCGGAACCCCGACCAGGACACGAACCCGTGGGGTGAGGACGATGGGCTCGACAAGTGTGCGGTGGTGTGGGTGAACGAACTGCGGTTGTCCGACTTCAATGAAGACGGAGGTTGGGCCGTGGTGGCGCAGATGAATGCGAAGCTTGCGGATTTGGCGAACGTCAGCGTGGCGGCGAACATGAGCGTGCCGGGCTTCGGTGGGCTCGAGGACCGCGTGCAGGATCGCCAGCAGGAAACCTTGCAGGGGCTCGATGCGTCGGGCACGATCCAGTTGGGCAAGGTGTTGCCGAAGCGCTTGGGCATCACGCTTCCGATGTACGTGGGCTTCAGCGAGCAGATTTCGACGCCGCAGTATGATCCGCTGAGTCCGGATTTGGAGATGGCCCAGCAGGAAGGCCTTTCGACGGAGCGTCGGGAGCAGGCCAAATCCGTGCAACGCCTGCGCTCGGTCAACTTCTCCAGCATCAAGATCAACCCGCAACTGCGCGGCGGTGGCGGCAGTTCCGACCGGAATGCGGAACGCGGCGGCGGCAGCGAGACCGTTTCCGCGTCGATGCGCGGTGGCGGGGCGGCGGGAGGCAGCGCCCGCGGCGGCAGTGCGCGCGGCGGCGGCGGCGGCGGTGGTGGCGGCGGTGGCACCTCGTCGGGCATCCTGAGGATGTTCAACTTCTTGAAGCCCGGCAACTTCACCGGCAATTACAGCTTCAACGAGACGTACCGGCGCGACGTCAACACGGAGTTCCAAATCAACCGGGAGCACCACGGCGGTTTGACCTACAACTTCTCGAACTCGCCCCACCAGTTCAAGCCGTTTGGCAAGATCGGTTTCTTGCAGGACGTGGCCTTTTTCAAGTGGCTCACGGACTTCAATTTCTACCTGGGCATCAAGCAGTTCACCGCGTCGTCCCAAATGGATCGCCGGTACGAAACCCAGCGCGTTCGCAACAACACCGAGGTGCTCCTTGGCATCAACACGGGGCTGCTCATCAACACCCAAGTCCTGAAGACGTGGAACTGGACGCGGAACTACACGCTGAAATACGATTTGACGCAGGCGCTGACCTTCGACTTCAACGCGGGCGCCCAGGCGCTCGTCGGCGAGCCGGTTGGGGTCATTGACCGGAGCGACGTGGACGTGTTCAATGCCTACCGCGATACCGTCCTGAACAACCTCCGCGACGCGGGGGAAGTCACGACCTACAACCACACGCTCAACGCGCGGTACCGCCTGCCGTTCGACAAGTTGCCGCTCGTGAACTTCATGACCGGGGACGCGCAATACGAGGGCACCTACCGCTGGGATCGCGCGCCGTTCTCGCAGGACACCATCGGAAACACCATCCAGAACTCGCGGAGGCTCAGCTTGAATTACCAAGCGAACTTCCTCAACCTGTACAACAAGGTGCCGTTCTTGAAGGACATCTTGTCGCCGCCGCGTGCGCCGCGCCGTCCGACGCGGGACATCAACAACGAGGACCGCGATGGCTTCGGCAACACGGACGACGAGAAGATCAAGCTCGAAATCAAGCCGCTTGAGCACCTGCTGCGGTTGGTCATGATGGTCGAAAACGTCAGCGCGACCTACAGCCGCAACGAGGGCATGTTGTTGCCGGGGTATGCGCAGCGGGCGCGGTATGCGGGCTTCGATGAAAACTTCGGGGCGCCCGGTTGGGAGTTCCTCGTGGGCCAACAGAACACGAACGTGCTCGGCGATCGCACCGGGGACTTTGCTCGGTTTGCGGCGGACCAAGGTTGGCTTGTCCAACAGCCCAATTTGAACCAGCAGTTCACGGAAACGTACACGGAAACGTTCAACGCCCGCGCGAACCTGCAGCCGTTCAAGCACATGAAGGTCGAACTGACGGCAAACCGGAACATCACCCGGAACTACCAGAGCTTCTACCGGTACAACGAGGACCTGCAGGACTGGCTGAACGACACGCCCAACGAAACGGGCCAGTACAGCGCCACCATCTTCACGTGGCCGACGGCCTTCGTCAACGACGACGAGAGCTTCGACTCGGACATTTGGGGCAACTTCCTGAACTACCGGCGGACCATTTCGAGCCGGTTGAACGACCAAAGCTACCAGCTCGACGAGCCGGAAGCGAACGGATACTTCATCGGTTGGGGGCCGACTTCGCAGGAGGTGACCATTCCGGCGTTCATGGCGGCGTACATGGGCCTCGACCCGGACAACGTGGAGCTCGATGTCTTCAACACGCCCATCGCACCCAACTGGCGCGTGACGTTTGACGGCCTCACGAAGTCGCCGTTCTTCAAGCAGTACTTCAAGCGGTTCAACATCAACCACAGCTACAAGTCGACGTTGACCACGAGCTACTTGACGAACTTGAGCTACGAGGAGGACCCGTTGACGGGCTTGCCGACGGCGTTTGACCAGAGCGATTTCGGCAACTTCATCACGCCGCGCCAGTACAACACCGTTTCGATTTCCGAGCAGTTGTCGCCGCTCATCGGTTTCGACATGACGTTGAATGCCGCGAACGAGAGCGAGCCGCAGGTGAAGGTGGAGATCAAGCGGGATCGGAATGTGGTGTTTGGCTTGACGAATTACCAAATCACGGAGACGAAGAGCCACACCCTCGTCATCGGCACCGGCTACACGCTGCGGAACATTCCGAATCCGTTCCTGCGCACGCACGGCAAGTTGCCCGTCCAAATGCTCGAAGAGACGGACCTCGTGCTGCGCTGCGACGTGAACATCCGCGACAATTCGACCATCATCCGGAAGATGCAAGAGCGGCAGAACCAGGTGACGGCCGGTCAGAAGCTCATTTCCATCAAGTTCTCCGCCGACCTCGAGGTGTCGTCGAAGCTGACGCTCAGGGCCTTCTACGACCACCAAATCACCGAGCCCTACATCTCGACGTCCTTCGCGACTTCGAACATCAATTCGGGGGTGTCGTTGCGGTTCAACTTGAATCAGTAACGTGTAATTTAGCCGCATGAACATTCCAGCAGAATTGCGTTACACGAAGGAGCACGAATGGGTGCGCCTCGAGGGCGACGTGGCCACCATCGGCATCACGGACTTTGCCCAAGGTGAGTTGGGGGACATCGTTTTCGTTGAGGTGGACACCGAAGGGGAGTCGCTCGACGGGGAGGAGGTTTTCGGTTCCGTGGAGGCGGTGAAGACGGTCAGCGACCTGTTCATGCCGTGCGCCGGTGAGGTGCTGGAGTTCAACAGCGCGGTGGAGGACGATCCGTCGTTGGTCAATTCCGATCCGTATGGAGCGGGCTGGTTGATCAAGGTGAAGGTCAGCGATCCCGCCGCGGTGGAAGCCCTGCTCGACGCCGCCGCGTACGGCGCGCACATCGGCTAATTCCAGCGGACGGGCGGCCATGATGCTCACGAAGACCACCGCCAAGCGCCCTCGGATGCGCCACGCCGTGGTTCCGTCCCTGTTGCTCCTGATCATCGTGGCGTTGCACGCGCTGCCCGGGGAGGACATTGCTCACGCGAGTTGGCTCGACGCGCTGCACGTTGACAAGTTGATCCATTTGGGGTTGTTCCTGACTTTCGCCCACAGCGTGTTTGTGGGGTTGGGCAAGTCGGGTATGCTGCGGACGGGTCGGATTTGGGCAACGGCGGGGTGCGTGGTGCTGGGCATCGCGTTGGAGGGGATGCAAGGGGCGTGGTGCCCGGGCCGGTTTGCGGACGCGTGGGATGCGTTGGCGGATGCCGTTGGGGTGGGGCTCGCTTGGGTGAGTTTCCGTGTGGTGTACCGGTTTTGGCCGGGCTTGGCTTGAGTTTGGCCTGCTTTTTGCCAAATCTCCGAAGCGCCTCGAACGTTAAATCCCCGTCCGACCGCGCTCATTTTCCCTTCATCGCGCCTGCCAATCCGGGAAGAATCCCTAATTTCGGGCGCACAAACGCAAACGCATGTTGAGTCGTAAAACCCCAGAAGCCGATTTGGAGAACAAGCGCACCGCGTGGCGGGCCTTGGGATTCGTGGCTTCGCTGTCGCTCCTCTTGTCGGCTTTGGCGTGGACATCGTACGATGTGGCCATCATCCAAGCCATCGATTTCGAGGCGGATTTGCTCGAAGACGAGGAGATTCCTGTGAACATCGTTCAGCCGCCGCCCCCGCCGCCCCCGCCGCAACAAACCACGGTGATTGAGATCGTGGACGACGAGGAGGAAATCGAGGAAGAACTCGAAATCGAGGACATCGAGCTCGACGAAGACACCGAAATCGAGATCATCGAAGAAGTCGAGGAGGAAGTCGAGGAGGACATTCCCTTCATGGTCGTGGAGAACATGCCGGCCTTGGGCGACTGCAAGTCAATGCGCGGCGACGAGCGCCACACGTGCACCCAGACGGAAATCATCCGGTACGTTTCCACGAACACGAAGTACCCGCCCATTGCGAAGGACGCGGGCATCCAAGGCACCGTTTTCGTGTACTTCGTCGTCGGCAAGGACGGCAAGGTGCGGGACGTGAAGGTGTTGCGGGAGGTGGATCCGCGTTTGGACAAGGAAGCGATCCGCGTGGTGGAGAGCTTGCCGGACTTCGAGCCGGGTGAGCAGCGCGGGAAGGCGGTGAGCGTTCAGTACACCATTCCGGTGAAGTTCATCATTCGCTGATTACGAAACCGAATTGACGCAAGGCCGCAACGGCTTGTTGGAAACGCCCCTCGAGGGCGTTTCCGCGTATTTGGGCGTAGGGGAGGTTCCAGGCGGTGAGGCGGTCGACGTAGCGTTCGTGGAGGGCGAGGCGTTCCGCGAGGTCAGGGGATTCCCGCAAGGGGTCGGGTTCCCAGGGGAGGTCCGGGGTGCAGAGGAGGTAGAGGTCGGCTTCGCGGGCGATGGGTGGTGCGTCGGGAAGGGGGTGGTGGAATCGGACTTCGGACCAAATCGACAGGACGACCGCGCCCGTGTCGCACAGGACCGGGCCGGGGCCGGCCTCGCGGGCGGCGGTGGCTTGTTCGGCGAGGAGGCGCTCGAGGTCGGCCGGGCCGTGGGTGCCGGCGAGGACGGCGGGGTCGGTGCGGGCGCGTTCGGGGAGGAGGGGCCAGCCGGAAGCGTCGGATAGGAGGCGGCTGAGCGTGGTTTTGCCGGACGATTCGACGCCGGTGATGATGATTTGGCCTGACTTCATGGCCAAGCGAGCCAGTTGAACCACCCCTCCACCGCGAGGAGCGTGTAGAGGAAGAACAGCGCGGCCCCCCAACGCAATCCGTTGCGCCAATACAGCACAACGGCGGCCGCATCGATGACGATCCAATACCACCAATTCACCGGGTCAAACGCGAGCATCCAGCCCGTGGCCACCAAGCTCCCCACCGTGGTGAACGCATCCAACCCCACCGCCGTGCGCTCGCCCCATCGCCGCAAGCCACGCGCCAGCGCCCACGTGCCAGCCGCCACCCCCACCACCGAGAGCGCATGCGGCCCCCAACCCGCAAACTGCGGCTCCGGCCAAGCCTCCGTCGCGACGAACATCCCGTACAGCGCCATCGCGAAGTAAAACACCCACAACCCCGCCTCGGCGAGCATCCTCCGCCGTGCGCAAACGAAGAAAAAGAGCACGGCTCCGACGGCGGCCACGGGAAACGCCCACGCCGATTCTTGCAAGTACAAGATGGTGTACCCCAAGTTCATCCCCGCCGCCACCGGCTCTTCCCACCGCTCACTCCTCGAACTCACAACGGCAGGGTTCCGACAAGACCAAGTCCACCTCCGGGAGCCACATCCGCAGCAGCTCCTGCTCTTCCGCGGTCATGTCGTTGTACAACAAGTCCAGCCGCTGCAACCGCGGCAATTCGCTCAGCGAAACCGGGAACGTTCCGATGACGTTCGACCACAAGCTCAGGACCTCCAACTGCGCGAGCTCGTCGATGTCGATCGGGATTGCCTCGATCCAATTGTCCCCCAGGTGGAGCTCCCGCACGTGCGGCCAGGACCACATCGCGTCGGGAAACGCCGTGAGTTCGTTCTCTTCGGCGGAGAAGATTTCGAGGTGGGCGAATTCGGTGAGGAAGGGGGGCAGGGCGTCGAGTTTGTTGCGGTCGAGGCGCAGCTCCCGGAGTTGGGTGAAGCGGGCGAGTTCGTCGGGGACGTTTTTCAGGCGCTGCCGGCTGAGGTCGAGCCGGTAAATCGTGGTGGGGTCTTCGACGGCCAGGGCTTCCTTCATAGACGTGTAGACCGGAGCGCCGATCCAAGTGCTGTCGCCGGGCGCGAGCGGGGTGAAGGGGGGCACGATGAGGTCGGTTTGGGCCGAAATCAGCTGGGGCACGAGCCACAGGAGGGCGAGGAGGAGGAGGCGGCTCATGCGGGAAAAGCGGAGTTGAAAAGGGCCGCGGGGGGCGAGGCCAAAACCGCCTTCGCCGCCTCCCGGTCGGACCGGAGTTGGGCCACGAGCGCTTCGGTGCCCTCGAACCGGCGCTCCTCCCGCAGCCGCGCCATGAAATGCAATTGCAGCACCGCCCCATACAGGTCGCGGTCCACGTCCAACAGGTGCGCCTCGATGCTCCGCGTGCCCGCCTCCGACACGGTCGGGCGCTGCCCGATGTTCACCATGGCCCGCATCGCCTCCCCGTCCACGTACGCCCAACACGCGTACACCCCCTCCGCGGGCACCGCCTTCAGCGCCAAGCTCGGCACGAGGTTCGCCGTCGGGAACCCCCACGTCCGGCCCTTCCCCTCCCCGCGCACCACCCGTCCCGTGAGCGGAAACGGCGCGCACAACCACTTCGCCGCCGACTCCACATCGCCCGCCTGCAACGCCTCCCGCACCTTGGTCGAACTGACCCGCGTCTCCTCCTCGTAATGCGCCGGCAATTCCTCCACCTCGAATCCGTGCACCAACCCGAGGTTCGTCAACGACTCGAACGACCCCTCGCGGTTCCGACCAAACCGGTGGTCGTATCCCACGATGACCGTGTCCGGCCGAATGCCTTCTGCAAACAGTTCGCGCACGTAATCTTTCGGGCTCATCCTCGCGAGGTCCAGGGTGAAGGGGTGGACGACCAAATGGTCCAGCCCCGCGCTCTCCAACAACGCGGCCTTTTCCCCGAGCGTATTCAAGAGCCGCAATCCGTGGTGCTCCGGATGCAGCACCGTTCGGGGATGCGGATCGAACGTGAGCAAGACCGATTCCGCCCCGCGCTCCGCCGCGCGCTCCCGCAGTCGGCGCAGCACCGACCGGTGCCCCGCGTGCACGCCATCGAAGGTGCCGATGGTCAGAACGACCGGATTTTCGGCCTGAAAGGTGAGCACGTTTTGGTGAATGTTCACATCGACAAAGTTAGGTTGCGAACAAACCACAATTCCGTGTACTTTTGCAGCGAATTTTTCACGGAAACTCTTTCCCTCATGGCTTCTCAAGGCATCATTTCCCAGGTCATCGGTCCAGTTGTGGACGTGACTTTCCCCGCAGGTGTTGCGCTTCCAGAGATCCTGGACGCTATGGAAATCGACAACAACGGCACGAAAGTCGTGTTGGAAACCCAAAAACACGTCGGGGACGACACCGTGCGTGCCATCTCAATGGATGCTACGGAGGGCTTGAGCCGGGGCATGAAGGTTACGGCCATGGGCCAAGGCATCACGATGCCCGTGGGTGACCAAATCAAAGGCCGCCTCTTCAACGTGGTCGGAACGGCCATCGACGGCATCGACCACATCAGCAAAGAAGGCGGTCGCGCCATCCACCAAGAAGCCCCGCGCTTCGAGGACCTCTCCACCTCCACCGACGTTCTCTTCACGGGCATCAAGGTCATCGACCTCATTGAGCCCTACGCGAAGGGGGGAAAGATCGGGTTGTTCGGTGGTGCAGGTGTGGGCAAGACGGTCTTGATCATGGAGCTCATCAACAACATCGCAAAGGGCTACGAGGGCATCTCGGTCTTCGCCGGTGTCGGTGAGCGCACCCGTGAAGGAAACGACTTGTTGCGTGAAATGATCGAGTCGGGCGTCATCAAGTACGGCAAGGCGTTCGAGGAGAGCATGGCAGCCGGCGGTTGGGACCTCTCGAAGGTGGATAAAAAGGAACTCGCCCAAAGCCAAGCCACCCTGGTGTTTGGCCAAATGAACGAGCCTCCCGGAGCCCGTGCCCGCGTGGCCTTGTCCGGTTTGACGGTCGCAGAGTACTTCCGCGACGGCGATGAGCAGTCGGGAGGCCGCGACATCCTGTTCTTCATTGACAACATTTTCCGTTTCACGCAAGCGGGTTCGGAGGTGTCGGCACTCTTGGGCCGGATGCCTTCTGCCGTGGGTTACCAGCCGACGCTCGCCACCGAAATGGGTGCGATGCAGGAGCGCATCACCTCAACGAAGCGCGGTTCCATCACTTCGGTTCAGGCGGTCTACGTCCCTGCCGATGACTTGACGGACCCGGCACCGGCCACCACGTTCGCCCACTTGGACGCTACGACGGTATTGAGCCGGAAGATCGCTTCGCTCGGCATCTACCCCGCTGTGGACCCGCTCGATTCAACGTCGCGGATTTTGACCCCGGAAATCGTGGGCGAAGAGCACTACCAGTGCGCCGAAGACGTGAAGGAAACGCTCCAGCGCTACAAGGAATTGCAAGACATCATCGCCATCCTCGGGATGGACGAATTGAGCGAGGAAGACAAGCAAACGGTGGCCCGCGCTCGCCGGATTTCCCGCTTCTTGTCCCAGCCGTTCCACGTGGCTGAGCAGTTCACGGGCACCCCCGGGGTCCTCGTGAGCATCGAGGACACCATCAAGGGCTTCAAGATGATCCTCAGCGGTCAGCTCGATCACTTGCCGGAGGCGGCCTTCAACCTGAAGGGCACCATCGAGGAAGTCATCGCAGACGGCGAGAAGATGTTGGCCGAGGCGGAAGCCTAATCCCTGAACTCCACTCCGATGAAAGTAGACATCCTCACCCCCGACACGACCTTGTTCTCCGGAGAAGCCACGTATGTGGGCTTGCCGGGAGCAGACGGCAGCTTGGGCATCATGAACAGCCACGCACCGCTCATCACCACGCTGCAGGCGGGTGATGTGGTCGTGAAGAGCGGTGCGAGCGAAGAGCGCTTCACCGTGGGAGGCGGCACGGTCGAGGTGTTGAACAACGTGGTGACGGTGCTCGCGGAGTAAATCGCAGCCCGCGCTGTCATGAAAAAAGCCACCTTCACTGGGTGGCTTTTTTCGTTCACTCGTGGTGGTAGGGCTCGTTCCGCAGGATGGTGTGGGCGCGGTAGAGTTGCTCGGCGGCGAAGGGCCGGATCATTTGGTGCGAAAACGTCATGGGACCGAGGCTCCACTGGCCGTGGGCGCGGTCGCGGATGGGGGCGTCGAAGCCGTACGGGCCGCCGATGACGAAGGCGAGGTGTTTCAGGCCGCGGATTTGGAGGTTTTCGAGGTGCTTCGCAAAGGCCATCGAGGTGTAGGACTTGCCGCGTTCGTCGAGGAGGATGAGGTGGTCGACGCCGGCGCCGTCGAGGTGGCGGGCGAGGGCTTTGCCTTCTTCGGCGCGCACCCACGCGGGGTCGGGTTTGCCCGAGCGGGCCTTGATGTCGGGGACTTCAACGAATTGGAAGCGGGTGTACCGGTTGAGCCGTTTGACGTATTCGTCGGTGCCGGAGCGGATCCAGGCGTCTTGGGTTTTGCCTACAGCAATGAGGGAAAGTTGCACGTGACAAAGGTAAGGCCGCGGCTTCAGGGCTTGGCGTATCTTCGCTTCATGTGGACAAACCGAATGTTGGCCTTGATCGACTTGGCCTTGGATGAAGACCTCGGTCGCGGCGACCACACCACCGCTTCGAGCGTGCCGGAAGGCTTGCAACGGGAGGGGGTGATCCGGGCGAAGGAGGCCGGCCGGGTGGCCGGCGTTGAGGTGGCCGTGAAGGTGTTCGAGGTGGTCGATGCGTCGCTGGAATGCACGGTCTTGAAGGCGGACGGCGAGGGGGTGGTGCCCGGCGATGAGGTGATGCGGATTCGGGGCGCGGCGCGGAGCATTTTGATGGGGGAGCGGTTGGCGTTGAATTTCATGCAGCGCATGAGCGGCATCGCGACGCGGACGGCCTCGGTGGTCCAGCAGCTCGAAGGGACGGGGTGCCGGGTGCTGGACACGCGCAAGACCACGCCTGGCCTGCGGGCCTTCGAGAAGTGGGCGGTGCGCATCGGCGGGGGCGTGAACCACCGCATGGCCTTGGACGACATGATCCTCATCAAGGACAACCACGTGGATTACGCGGGATCGATGACCGCCGCCTTGGAGGGCGTGCACCGCTACTTGGTGGAGCGCGGATTGGAGGTGCCGGTGGTGGTGGAGGTTCGGGATGCCGCGGAAGCGGACGAAGCGCTGGCGGCTTCGGAGCGGTTGCGGCGGGGGTCGGGGGAGCCGCTGGTGGAGCGGTTGCTGCTGGACAACCACAGCCCCGCGGAGGCCGCCGATCAGGTGCGGCGGCTTCAGGGACGCATTGCGTTGGAGGCTTCCGGAGGCATCACCCCCGACAACGCGCGAGCGTATGCCGAGGCTGGGGTGGACTTCGTGAGCATGGGGTGGCTGACGCACAGCGTGCCGAGCTTGGATTTGAGTTTGAAGAGCGTGGATTTGGCCTGACGAGGGATGGCGGAGAATCCCTACACGTTCGACCTCGACAACCGGCCGCTGTTCAAGTGGATCAGCACGCGGAAGGCATTCCTGCGCGCGCGTCGGATGCTGCGGCGGGTCCACCCGTGGGGGCCGAAGGAGATGAACCTGTACGACGTCACCCGGTACTTCGTCGTGGGCATCCTGAACGGTTCGGTGGCCACGCGGTCGGCAGCGATCAGCTTTCGGCTGTTCCTCGCGTTTTTCCCCGCGATGATTGTGCTGTTGAGCATCGTGCCGTACACGCCGCTTTCGACGGATGATGTGTTGGGGAGCCTCGAGCTGCTGTTCCCGGGCGAAACCGTGGAGCTCTTTGAACAAACCGTCACGGACTTGCTGGATCAGCGGCAGGGGGCGTTGTTGAGCGTGGGCTTTGTGCTGCTTTTGTTTTACGCGTCGAGCAGCGTGAACGCGATTTTGACGGGGTTTGGGGAGTCGTTTCACCTGCAGCGGAGGCCCGATTGGGTGGTGTTCCGCTTGCTTTCGGTGCTGCTGTTGTTGGTGCTGTCGTTGCTGTTGGGGCTCGCGGTGTTGCTGGCGGGGTTTGCGGGCGATGTGCTGGTGTGGGCGGAGTCCCGGAATTGGTTCGATGCGGAGGCGCTGCCGTGGCTGGCGGTGGCGCGTTGGATGGTGTCGCTCGGGTTGGTGTACACGAGCGTGAACATCCTGTACCACGCGGGGAATCGGGAGCGGGAGCGGCGGTTTGCGTTTTCGGTGGGGGCGTCGATGGCGACCGTACTCATCGTGCTGTTTTCGCTCGGATTCTCGTATTTCATTGAGCAATTCAATTCGTACAACCGGCTGTATGGTTCGTTGGGGACGTTGTTGGTGACGCTGGTTTGGTTGAATTCGAACAGTTCGGTGTTGTTGCTCGGGTTCGAGTTGGATGCTGCCATTCACCGGGCTCGAAAGGAGGGGCGTTGAAGATTCGGATGTACGGCTTATTTTGGCCGACAAATCATAGACCTGCATCGATGATGAAACAGCTGATGACGTGCGCGTTGTTGCTCGTTGCCGCTTGGGCGATGGCACAGCAACCCACCCTGACGGGGCAATGGAAAACCGTGGACGATGAAACGGGACGCGTGAAGAGTGTGGTGGAAATTACGGAGCGCGATGGCGCTTATTTTGGCCAAATCGTGGAACTCTTCCGCCTCCCTGACGAGGACCAGAACCCCAAATGCACCGAGTGCGACGACGACCGCAAGGACCAACCGGCCCTCGGCATGGAGATCGTGCGCGACATGGTGCGTGACGGCAAGGAACTCGAATGGGAAGACGGCACCATTTGCGATCCGAAGAACGGGAAGGTCTACGATTGCGAGATGTGGATCGAGGAAGACGATCCCAACACGCTGTATGTCCGCGGGTACATCCTGTTCCTGTTCCGGACGCAGGAGTGGCACCGGGTCAACTGAACCGGCTGAACACGTACTTCTGAAGCGCGGTTCGGAGTTCGGGGAACCAGCCGAATGCGTAAGCGCAGCCGAGCATGGTGCCCGCCCCGACCGCGCCGTTCACGCTGGCTTCGATGTATCCGTGACCGCCGGACCACCCGAACGGCAGGAACTGGCTTGCAGCGAACAAGGCGGCGGCCACCAAGGACATCAGCCCCATCGAGGCGGTCAAGGGCCGGATGCCGACCTTTCGGTACGAAATGACGAGCCGCCACGTTCCGTTCCAGATTGCCGTGAACAACGTCGCAAGTGCAGCACCGAGGACGCCCATTTGGAGGTAGGACATCAGGAGCCAGTTCGTGATCACGGTGGTGATGAGCAGGCCGACGTTGAGCGGAAGTCCGAGGCGATAATGCGGCGTGTGGGCCAGGATTTGGCCTGAAATCATGGACAGCGCGAGGAAGATTTTCTGCAGGCCGATGGCCAACGCCACGCCCGCAATGCCGACGTAAGCCGCGGGCAGTGCTGAAATGAGTGGTCGCAATCCAGCGGACACGCCGATGAAGACGGTCAGGGTGAGGATCAAGGTGACGCGGGTGGCTTGCTGCACGAACGGCTCCAAATCCGTCACCGTTTCGGTTGCGATGCGCTTTGAAATGACCCCGGAGAAGATTTGGGTCATGGCGCGCTGCGGCATTTGGACCACCGATCCCACGAAATATCCCATGGTGTAAACGGGCACGCTCCCGAGCCCGAGGATGGCTCCGACCATCACGAAGTCCAGGTTCGTGGCCACGATGCTGACGCCGCCCGTCAGCGAACTGTAGGCTCCGTAGCGCAGGTTTTCCTTCCAATCCAATTCCCGAAATCCGCGCAGGGCGAAGGGGAATTTGGCCTTCAACACGCCGAAGAGCATGCCGCCCAACGCCACCAACCACGTGCCCACGTAGGCATACAGCATGGTGGTCAGCGAAATCACATCGAACAGCAGCAATGCCGCAAGGACCAAGTAACTCGTTTTGAGCCACACCTCTTGAACCCAGGTATTCCACGCCGTGCGCAGCCCGAGCATGAGGAAGGCGGCTGACAAATTCATCGCCACGACGAGCACGTTCATCAGGAAGAACAGCGGCAAGTGATCCAGCAGCAAACCGCCCTTGTCCGCGTCCAATTGCAGCATCAGCCAGTCCCCTCGGAACCACAGCGCGAGGCCCCAGATGCTCAATCCGACGAAGCACAGCAGCCAGACCGAGGCGTGCAAGGCCCCACGTTGGCGATCGTCCACCTTGTTCGAGCTCCGCATCAGGATGCCTGCCCCACCGAACATCACGGCGGGGGCGACGATGTAACTCCAAGCGGTCAAGACCCGCAACAGCCCCCAGAATTCCTCGGCGCCTTCGAAGGCACGTGGCAGCACGAGCACCGTGTTGACCGTGCCTGCGGCCAACCCCAACGCGAGCGCAATGCTCGATCGCCCCGCTTCTTTTGCAACGATGCCCATTCAGGGCTCAAAAGTAATCCGCCTGCGGGTCGAGTGCGACGCAATACGGGCAGAAACGCTGCTCCTCGTTGTGGGCAATGGCCCGTTCTCCGAGGTAGAGCGCTTCGAGTTGGGCGGCCACCCAGGCCAAAAACCGCTCCGACTGTTCCAACGAAACCTCCCGCGAACCGTCCCAGTCCAGTTCGAGCAACCCGGCACTCGCCCGCCGCCCCGAGCGAATGCCCGCGCGGACAAACTCGGGCGCATCCCGCCGCGGCGTTCCTTCCTCCGGCAGGGTCCCGTTCGCGTTCATGCCGCGCAAGGCGATGGCGGCGTACACGAGCAACTGCAGCGCTTTCGGCCGCTTCCCCGCACTCAATAGCTCCTCCCAGTTTGCCGAAAGCTTCACGTCCCCGGGCTCCACTTTTCCGGACTTGTAATCGATGACCACGGGCACGCCGTCTTCCACGTCCACCCGGTCCGCTTGGCCGCGGAAGGTCAGTTCCCCGATCTCCGCGCGCAGGTCGATTTCCAACCCCCGAAGCGTCCGCTGCGCCCCCGATTTCAGTTCCTTGATCTCCTGCTCGACCAACGCCCGAGCCGTTTCCTCCGCGAGTTTCCGGGCGATGCGGTTTTCGCCGACCGCCATCAATTCGGGGTTGTAACACGCCGCCACCGCGCGGTCGAGCAACGGGTCGAGTTCGGCGAGGATGCCCTGCAGGTCTTCCACCCGGACGGGCCGGTCCATCGCGTCCGCGAGGCCCCACTCGAAGATTTGGTGCACCACGCTTCCGAACTGCGACGCGCTCAACGTTTCTTCGACTTGGTCCTGTTCCCGCATCTTCATGATGTAGGTGTAGTAGAAATTTCGCGGACACTCCATCAACGTGTTCAGCGCGGACGGACTCATGCCGGAAGCCGCCCACTTGCGGGCCTGTGCTTCCGCAAACGCCGTCCACTCAATGTCTCGGATTTCCGGTCGCGGCGCCGGCAACTCGGCTTCCACGGTTTCGTGCACCACCTCAAGCTCCCGCCCGCCCGGCTTGAACGCGTGCTCGAGCTGCTTCAAATACCGGCTCGGCTCGTGCTCGCCATCGTCCTTCAAATACACCAGCACCACCTCCTCCGCGCGGTTCAGCAACCGGTACAGGTAATGCGCGTAAATCGCTTCCTTCCGGTGGCGATTCGGCAGGTTGAGCGCCGCCCGCAAATCGAACGGTATGAAGCTGTCCGCGCGGCTCGTTTTCGGCAGCGTCCCTTCGTTGCAATCGAGCACCACCACGCGCTTGAAGTCGATGGCCCGCGTCTCGATGATGCCCATGATTTGCAGCCCTTGGTCCGGCTCACCGCGCAGGTCGATCCGCTCCTGATTCAGCACTTGGAAGGCCAAATCCCGCACCTCCCGCCGCCCCTCGAACACCGCATGCTTCGCCTGAAACCGCGCGCACACCCCCAACGCCTCCACCACGGGCCTCCACGCCGCGCGAAGCCACGGATCGTGCGCATCACCCAGCGCGTCCAACTCCGCCATCACCGCCCCGCTCCACGTTTCCAACGCCCGGAGAAACGCCCCCGGCTCCTCCACCCGCAGCGGGCGCAACCGCTCGATGACGCCCTTCACGGACTTCTCCTTCAATTCCTCCAGCTCCCGCTCCCCGATCCACACCCAATGCTTCCGAGCCAACTGCCCCAAAAACCGCCCCGCCTCCCGCTGCAACCGCTCCCCGCCCAACGCCTTGGAAATCGGGTGCGACAACAAGGCCCGCACCTCGTCGTGCCGCCAGGTCTTGCCTTCCCGCAGCACCATTTGGAACACCATTTCCAGGTAATCCACCACCGGGCTCTCGGTCCACGACAAGCCCATCGTGACGTTCACCCGCTGCTCGCCCAAATCCAAGCTCTGCATGAGCAGCGACAGCGTCCGCCCATCCGGCAACACGACCACGGTGTCCTCCAAATTCTCCCCGTTGCCGATGCGCTCGTTCAGCGCATGCCGTACGTATTGGCACTCGAACACGCGCGTGCTGCACCCCACGAGCTTCAACCGCGGCGCAGCTTTCGCGAGCCGGTTGCTCAGCGGTTGCAACGGCAGCCGCTCCCGCTGCTCGGCAATGAACTCCCCGGCCTCCCAGCCCGGTTGCACATAGGCTTCGTCCGCGTCCGCGAACACGGTGAGCTTGCCCTCCTTCTGCAGCCGTTCGAGGTACCCCATCTCTGCCGGGGTCAACGCCGCCATGCCCGCGAGCACCACGTGGCCCACGCCCTTCGTGTCCCCGCGTTCCGCCGCTGCCCGCGCAATCGCCCCACCGGTGCCCACGCCGTCTTCCCGCATCGCCCGGTGGAATTCCGTGTAAATCGGATTGAGCCGCATGTACTGCTCGAGGTAGCGCTGCTGCGCCTCGGAAAGCTGCCCCGCGTCCTCCACGTTCCAGTGATCGAGTTCCTTGATGTCGCACAGGTTCGTGAGCACCTCGTTGACGTTGCAGCGGTATTGGTCGAGCTCATTGAAGTCTTGCAAGGCCAAACGCCCCCACTGCAAAAACGCCGCAAACCCGCCCGTCTCCGCCCCCTGCTTCCGCGGCACGGCTTTGTGCGCCAAGTAGAGCCGGGCCAGCGCTTCCATCGACGTCAAGGGGGTCAACCCCACCGACTTGCGGAGCAGCCCGTTGAGGGTGTCCGTCAGGGGCAACCAACCGGCCTGACCGCCGCGAAGCCGCGCAAAATGGGCGTGGAACCGCTGGGCGGCCCGTTGGCTGGGCAGCACCACGGTGACGTTGCGCGGGTCGTGGCGTTCGAGGACGTGGGCGGCGACGGACTCGAGGAAGGTGGCGGATTCGGTCATGCCGTGAAGCTACCGGTTTACCGCTTTGTTTTCAAGCCGTTTTTTATGAATTGAATGAAGGCTGCGCGGCCTTCTGACGTGGTCACGGCCCAGCGCATCCACTGCCCGAGGGTTTTTTCGGGTTCCGGTTCGGGTTTCGGTGGGGGAGGCGCGGTGGCCGGTTGCTCGGGTTCGAGCCCGTTTTGTTGGAAAATGCCCTGCAATTCGTCTGCGATGCGGAAGCGCTCCTGGGCCTGTTGGCGGTAGCCGGCTTGCTCTTCAAGGAGGCCGAGGTTGTTTTGGGAGACGGCGTCCTCGGGGTCGAGTTCGATGGCGCGCCGGTAGTCGGTCATCGCGCCGTCGTATTGCTTCGCGGCAGCGCGCATCCAGGCGCGGGAGGCGTACCGGTAGCCGTAGTCGGGCTGCAGGGTGACCGCCCGGTCGAGGAGGGTGAGGGCTTTGGGGATTTGGTCCAAATAAAAACAACAAATTGCCCAATCGTGCACCGCATCCGGATTCTCGGCCTCCGGTCCACCGTCCACCAAATCGCGGAACGCATCGTGCGCGGCCTGCCACGACTGCGCCTTCAACAACGCCTCAGCTTGGGTCAATTCAGGGGACATGCTCAACGGAGTTTGTTCAAAAATACGGCGCGTTCGCTGCGGAAGGCACGGCGAATGGCGGGAACTTGACGGCATGGAAGGAGCGATGAAGTACCCGGTGTTGCGCAAGTTGAAGGGCGCCGAGACGTGGTACCGGGTGGAGGGCCCGCGGCAATGGGTTGAATGGCAGCGCATCGGGTCGCGGTGGATGAAGCACGTGGTGGTGGCGGTGCAGCATCCCGAGCGGATGACGTTGCACGACATCCTGAACGACGCGGAGCGCTACGAGCCGGTGGAGGAGTGGCCGATCGGGGAGGCGGGGGAGCGCGTGGCCGTGGAGCGGGATGCGGATTTGGGGGCGTTGACGACGTTTGGCGTGCCCGGGCGGGCGGCGCACTTCATCCGGGTGCACTCGGAGGACGGGGTGCGGGAGGCGTTGAAGTGGCGGCCCGAGGGCATGCCGATGCTGGTCTTGGGCGGCGGTTCGAACATGCTCCTGCATGCGGACTGGCCGGGGTTGGTGGTGCACGTGGACGTGCCCGGAGTGGAGGTGGTGGCGGACGATGGGCGGTTTGTGGAAGCGGTGGTCGGGGCCGGTGAGCGGTGGCACGACTGGGTGATGCAGACCGTGGAGAACGGGTGGGGCGGTTTGGAAAACCTGGCCCTCATTCCCGGCCGGGTGGGGGCGGCGCCGATGCAGAACATCGGGGCGTATGGCATGGAGGTGAAGGACCGGTGCATCTGGGTCGAGGCGGTTTCGCGGGAAGACGGGGGCGTGCGGCGGTTCAGCGCCGAGGAGTGCGCGTTCGGCTACCGCGAGAGCGTCTTCAAGGGGGCGGAACGCGATCGGTGGGTCATCACCCGCGTGGCGTTTCGCCTCGACCGCGAGGCTCCGTTGCGCACCGATTACGGCGCGATCCGGGAGGAGCTCTCCGGTCGGCCTGAGGCCGAATGGACGCCCCGCGACGTGGCCGAAGCCGTCATCCGCATTCGCCAATCGAAGCTGCCCGACCCCGCCGTCCTCGGCAACGCCGGCAGCTTCTTCAAAAATCCCGTGCTGTCCGCCGAAGCGTATGCGGCGTTCGCGGCCCAGCATCCCGATGCGCCCCACTACCCCCAGGCCGATGGGAGCGTCAAGCTCGCCGCCGGCTGGCTCATCGAACGGGCGGGGTGGAAGGGACACGACCGGGGCACGCACGGGGTGCACGATCGCCAGGCGCTGGTTTTGGTCAACAAAGGCGGCGCCACCGGTGCCCAAATATGGCAATTGGCCCAGCACATCCGCGAAGATGTCCTGAGCCAATTCCACGTCGAGCTGGAGCCCGAGGTCAACCAAATCGGCGCTTAGAACGACACGCACGGCACCGCCCGCGGCACCACCGGCCGGTTGCGGCGATCGTGGTCCCATCCGCAGCGCAGCACGATTTCGTGGCTGCCGCCCGTCGTGCTCAGCCCCAGCGTCGAAACCGTGATGTCGTAGCTGTAGCCCAGCTGCCAATCGCTCGTTCCGTAGCCGATGATGAAGGAGAGCGCGTCCACGTCGTGCCCGCCCTCGATCGTGTGGCCGATGGGGAGCCCGCGCCACCAGAGGCCCACGCTGATGGGCTTGAGGTCGTAGTAGGCGCCCACGTCCATTTGGTCAAACATCCCATGCTTCATGTAGTTGAAGGCCATGACAAAATCCGCATCCGTATGCACCTTCGGATTGTTCGCTCCGATGTCCATGCGGAAACCGCCGTGCACCGAATGCTTCTGCGCGAGCAACTCCGTGTAGCCCTCGTACAAGCTCGCGTTGGGCGTGTTCAGGTGGTCGACGCTGTAGCCGAGCCACATGTGCGGCCCAAGCAACAGGCCGCCCGCTGCGAAATCGAGGTAGCTGTTCGAGGCGCCGATGGGCCCTTCGAGGGAACCCGCCTCGTCCTCGCGGATGAGCTGGTCGCCGAAGATGAGCCGGCCCATGTCCACGCTGCGGTTCGCCCCGCCGAGTTGCATCGCCGGTCGGAAGCTCCACCCGTTGCCGAAGTTCGCATCGAACGCGTACTGGATGGCGATCCGCGTGGTGCTCAACGCCCCAGCGCCCGCCGCTTCCTTCGAAAACAGCACCCCAAACCCGCTGTGCGCGTCCCGGTTGTAGAAGTCATACCCCACGTGGTACCCGATGAAGCCGTTGGGCATCCCGCTCCATTGGTTGCGGTAGATGCTCGTCAGCCGGGCCCGATCCGTGATGCCCGCATAAGCCGGGTTCACCGCCGTCGGAATGGCGTTGTACTGGGTGAAGCGCATGTCCTGCGCGGAGGCCTCCTCGGGGCCGCTGATGAGGGCCAAACCCAAGGCCGCTCCAAGGACAAAAAGGCGCGATTGAAAGTTCTTCATGGTCAATTGATGATGAGGGTGAAGTCCCCGGATTGGATGAGGCGGCGGCCGTCGCTGAAGCGCGCAGTGGCTTTCCAGACGTACGTGTTCTGCGGAGCGAGGAGCCCGTTGATGTAGCCGTCCCATCCGATCATCGGGTCTTGGGAGTTGAAGATCAACTCGCCCCAAATGTTGAAGATGGACAGTTCGTATTCCGTGATGCCCGCGTGGTGGGGGTGAAAGACGTTGTTGTCGAGGTCACTCAGGTTGTAGCCCCCGCCATTGGGTCCCGTCAAGTCCGGGGTGAAGGCGGTCGGGAAGATCATGAACCCGCCGGGCTTCGCCGTGATGGCGTCGAGGTGCGTGTGCGTGTCCGTGCAGCCAAACTCGTTCCGCACCGAGAGCGACACCGTGAACAGGCCGTCGATTTCGTAGCTGTGCCGCGGGTGCTGCTCGGAGCTCGTGTTGCCGTCGCCGAAGTTCCACAGGAATTCCAGGGCGTCATCGGACGACAGGTTCACGAAGGCCACCTCCTCGGCGGGTGCGACCACCTCGTACGGAGCGAACTCGAAGTTCGCCGTCGGTGAAGGCAGCACTGTCACCACCGCCGTGTGCACCACTTCCTGAACGAGCCCTTGGTGCCCCGTGATCCGCAGCGTCACGTCGTACACGCCCGGCTGGGTGTACTGGTGCACCGGATCGAATTCCGTGCTCGTCGCACCGTCCCCGAAGTCCCACAGGACGCTCGCCGCGTACTGCGATTCGTTCGTGAAGGCCACGTTCACGGGCGCGCATCCCTCGGCTTCGCCGGAGAACGCCACTTGCGGAGCGGGCGGATGGATGGTGACGGTTTGGGTCACCGCATCGTCGCAGTAGCCGTTGTCCACGTCCAGCGTCACATCGAAGGTGCCCCACGTGTCGTAGTGGTGCACGCCCGGTGCGAAGTTGTTCGTGCTGCCGCCGTCGCCGAAGGTCCACGTGTGCACGGCTCCGTTGCCGCTTTGGCTCAGGTTCGTGAACGTCACCGAGGTGTTCGGGTAGGTTTGCTCCATCGGCGTGAGGAAGAAGTTCGCTTCCGGTTCCGGGTGAACTTCCACGCCCACCGCGAGGGTGTCCGTGCAGCCGTAGCCAGAATGGGCGATGAGCTTCACCACGAAGGTTTGGTCCGTGGGCGTGGTGTTCACGAGCGTGTGCTGCGGGTTCGCTGCCGTGCTCGTGTTGCCGTCGCCGAAGTCCCATTCGTAGGTCGTGCCGCCGTTCGATTGGTTGACGAGCACCAGGTCCAGCGGGGTGCAACCGGCTTCCACCACGTCGAATTGCGCGGTCAGCTCGGGGTTCACTTCGATGGGCAGGCTCGCGGTTGCCGTGCAGCCGTGTTCGTTCGCCACTTCGACCACCGTTTCGACCTCAATGGGTTGGTCGTACGGGTTGAAGAAGGTGTGGGTTTGGACCAAACCCGCATCCGCAATCGGATCTTCCTCCCCGTGCATCCACACCGCGCTCACCCCGCCCGTCGCTTCGAACGTGGCCACGATGGGGTAGCAGCCCGTGAGCTCGACCAACGAAACGGTCGGCTCCGGCGTGCCAAACACCGTCACCACCTGGCTCACCGTATCCGCGCAGCCAAATCCGTTGCTGGCCACCAACACGACCGGCACTTCCAGGTCCTCCGAACCCGCGTTCGTGAACGTGTGCAACGGAGACACCCCATCCACCGCGGCACCGTCCACGGTCCAAACGAACGCATCCGCATCCGTGCTCACGTTGACGAGCTGGCCCTCGAAGGGCGCGCACGCTCCAGCCGGCACCTCAAAGGCCGCTTCGGCATCCGGGTATACGGTGTGCTCCACCTCCGCGGTGGCTTCGCAGCCCGCTGCCGAAGTGGCGGTTTGGGTGATGGTCACCGTGGTGGGGTTCGCAAACGGGTTCTCGAACGCGATCTCCTCGCTGTCCGCTCCAGGCGCGCTGAGGGTCGCCCCATTCGACAGGGCGTAGGTCACGTCCTCAGCACCCGCTGCGGTGTGCGTCAGCACGAGGGGCGTGCCTGCGCAAGCCGCATCGAGGTCGAGGCTCAAGTTCAATTCCGGCGTCGCATTCGCCACGATCGGCAGGTCGATGCTGTCTTCGCAGCCGTACTCGCTGACGATGGTCATGCTCAAGGTGGACGTTCCGCCCTCGCTGAGGGTGGTGCTGAAATCCGTGCCCGATCCTGCGGGAACCCCGTCGAGGCTCCACAGCACTTGGGCCATGTCCGGACCTTCGTAGGCCACCGCCGCGTCGAAGGGCGTGCAGCCCGTGGTGACGCCGGTGGCGGCCGCGATGGCTTCGGGGTAAACCTCGACGTACTCCACCTTTTCGTCGGAGCAGCCCAGCGAGTGGGTCGCGGTCAATTTGACCTCGCGGACGACCGCAGACAACTCGCCCTCAAAGAGGTAGGTGTGCGCGCCGAGCAGGGTCGTGCTCAGGTTGTGGTCGTCGCCGTAATCCCAATCAAAGGACTCGCCTTGCGTGCTCGTGTTCGTGAAGATGACCGGGAACGGGGCGCAACCCGCGTCCGCGTCCAAGGTGAAATCGGCCACCGGTTGCGGCTTCACGTGCACCGTTTTCGATTCCGTGTTGCTGCAGCCGTAGGGGTTGAACGCCTCCATTTCGATGGTGTGCGATTCGAGGCCCATGCTCGCGTTGGCGAAGCTGATCGTCGTCGGTTCCGAGATGGTGCTGCCGTTGTCGAAGCGCCAGTTCACTTGGGCCGCGCCCGGGATGATGGGCGTGGTCAGCTCGTAGGGTGAGCAGGCCGAATCGAAGGGCACCGCAAACGTGAAGGCCGCAGCGGGCAGCACTTCCACAGTCGCCGTCGCCTCGTCGGAGCAGCCGAGGGCGTGCACCGCGGTGAGGGTGATGCTGCGGTTTTCGGGTTGATCGCTGCCGGCGAACGTGAAGGTTTGGCCTTCCGCCTCGCCCACTTCATAGGCCAAACCCGCATCCGTCGAGAACGTGTACGTGGTGCCCAACACCCCCGCATTCGTGGCCGTCACCTCAAACGGTGAGCAGCCCGAGACTTCGCTCAACGTGAAGTCCGCATGCGGCTGGGGCTTGACGTGCACCGTTTCCGTGTGCCCATCGGCGCAGCCGTGGATCGACGCTCCGTTCACCGCGACGGTGAAGGAAGCGAGGGCACCGCCTTCGTTCGTGAAGGTGTGCTCCGTGGCCGAAGCGGGGGCCGTCGTGCCATCGCTGAACGTCCACGTCCAGTCGGCTGCACCGTCGATCGCGGGCAGGGCCACCGTCATCGGCGAGCACGCCGAGTCAACGTCCAATGCGAAGTCGAACTGGGCTTGCGGGTACACCGTGACTTGTTCCGTGCGGGTGTCCGTGCAACCGAGCGGGTGCGTCACCGTGAGGGCAATCGTTTGCTGTTCGACGGTTGCGCCGCCGGCAAACGTCACGTTGTGGGTTTCCGAAGGGTCGGCGTTCCACGCCGAACCGTTGTCGGCAGTGAAGGCGTAGGTCGCACCGGGTGAGCTCGTGTTCGTCACGGACACACCGAAGGGCGCGCAACCCGCGTCGAGGTCGAGCTCGAAATCGGCCACCGGCACCGGCTTCACGGGCACGTTCAACGTGGCCGATCCTGCGCAGCCGTAGCTGTTGCTGCCGCTCATGCTCACGGCGTAGCTCACCAAATCGTTGCCCGCGTTCTCAAACGTGTGGCTCGGAGCCGCTTCCGTGGACGTGGTGCCGTCGCCGAACGTCCACGTGGGGTTCAGGATGCCATCCACTTCCGAGAAGTCCACCGTGTAGGGGGTGCACTCGGCTTCGAGTTCGGCGCCCAGGCTGAACGTCGGGTTCGGGAAGACCTGCACCGTTTCCGTGCGCACGTCGGAGCAACCGAGCACGTGGGTGGCCGCGAGTTCCAAATCGAACGCGCTGACCGCCGTGCCCGTGGAGAACGTCAGGTCGACTTGTTCACCGGGGGCGAGGGCGATGGTTTGGCCTGAAGTCGTGGTCAACGTGTAGGTGGACGCCTGCGAACCTTGGTTGTAGAACGTCAGCTGCAGGGGATCGCATCCCTCCATGCTGCTCAAGGCAAAATTCGCCATCGGCTGCGGCTTGACGTGCAGCTGCTGCTCAGCCGTGGCGCCACAACCGTAGCTGTTTTCGCCGCTGAACGTCACGGTGTACGAGGCCAATTCGCTCGTCGCATTCCCCCAAATGTGGAACGGCGCATTCTCCGTCGTAGCGGCGCCATCGCCGAAGTTCCACGTGAAGTTCGTCGCATCCGGCATGCTCGGCAGCGTGGCTTGATAGGGCGCACAGAGCGAGTCGGTGGTCAAAAAGAAGTCGTAGCTCGGAACGGGCAGGACCTCCACGTCCACTTCGGCCGTGGCGTCGCAGCCGTTGGGCGCGATCGCCGTGACCGTCAGCGTTTCCTGCACCGGCACGTTGCCCGTGTTTTCCAACGTGAACTGCGGCATGGTTTCCGTCGAGTTCCAACCGTTCGTAGCGCTCCAAACCAAGCTGCTCGCACCGCTCGTGATGGTCTCGAGCGGGAAGTTCAGCAGGCCGCACGTCGGGCCCGGCACGTTCACCACGTCGATGGTGGCGGGGGTGAGGGCTTCGATGTTCAGGCTCGTCTCGCTCGCGCAACCATTGGAGGACTGTGCGCTCAAGGTGACCGTGTTGTTCGAAGGCGCGTACGTGTGCACCGCGTTGAGATCCGAGGTCAAACCGCCCGTGCCGAGATCCAACGCGTACGTGGCGGCGCCATCGACTTCGCCGGTGAAGGCGACTTCAAAGGGGGAGCACCCCGTGAGCGCGGACGCCGTCAAGGCCACCGTCGGCGCAGATTGGATTTCGATGCTTTCTTCGACCGTGCTGGAGCACAGGGTCGTTTCAATTGCGAGTGAAACGGGGTACACACCGGCTTCGGCGAACGCGTGGCTCGCGTTGAGCCCGTTCTGGGTGTTGCCGTCGCCGAAGTCCCACGTGATGTTCGTGATGGCTTGGCCCACAGGGACCGACGCCGTTCCCGTGAAATCCGCGACTTCGCCTTCGCATGCGCTGCCCGGAGCGGTGGTGATGGCGACCGTGGCTTCGGGGTAGATGGTCACGTTTTGGGCGATGGAAGCACTGCAGCCATTGTTCCCCATGCCCGTCACGGTTACGGGATTGGCGACGTTGCTCAACGTGATGCCCGGCAGTTGGTCCCCTGGTACGAAGTAGGGAGGCACTCCAAAAGACCAAGTGAAGCTCGAAACATCCGTCCCCGTCACGGAGCCCGTGATCTCCGTTGGTCCGCAAGCCTGCAGCTGGGACAAGGTCATTTCAAGTTGAGGCCTCGGCTTGACGACGATGTTCACCGTGCTCGTGTCGCGGCAGCCGACGGGGTCGATATCGCTCAGGTAAATGTTCGTAACCGTAAACGTACCCGGGTTGTTGAAAAGGAAGCTCACCACCCCGTTGCTCGTCGGGATGAAGGTGGAGCCCAAACCGAAGTTCCAGAGGTTTTGGCTTCCGCCCGTTCCCGATTGCAGGAACTGCATACTCGAATCCTCGCACATTTGGGAAGCTTGCGAGGTCAAGTTCGCAATCGGAGGAATGACCTCGAAGGTGCCCGCCACGTCGCAGCCGCCCTGGCTCAGCGTGATGCCGTAGGCGCCCGCTCCGTCGGGGTAGGTGTGCGTCAACGGCGCATCGCCCGCAACCCAATCCACCAACTCGACCGGACTGCCGTCCCCCCAATCGACGGAGACCCCCGACCAATCGGCCGCGGGCGTCACCTCGAGTTCTGGAGCCTCGGCGAGGCAACCTGCCCAAGCCGGCGAGCTCGTCGCCAAGCCATTGGCATCGAGGACTTCGGGGCATTGAGCGAATGCCTGAAACGGCGCAACGGCTCCCAGCACGGAGAGCACAATCGCAAAATGGAGCAAACGGTTCATGCGCTCCATTACGGAAAAGCGCACGAGTTGGTTACATCCGGTGGTTGACGAGGTGGATTCGTCGGGTTATTTGGGGTGTTCGGAGGCTCCGACGACCTGCACAACCACTTCTGCCACGGCGGGACAAATCGCGGCGTTGCGCGCCGTCAAGGGCAGGATGCCGGCGATGTGCTTGCGGTCGGTGTGCGGGTATTCGCGGCACGCCTGCGGCCGGTGTTCGTACACGGAACAGCGGTTGTCCTCGAGGTCTAAAAACGGGCACGGCGCCCCCCGGAACACCCAGTCCCCATCCTCGTCCATCCGGAGGTGCGCGTCGATGAGGGCGCCGGGCTTCACCCGCAGGTGCTTCGCGAGCCGATCGAGGTCGCGCTCGCGGATGATGGGGCTCGTCGTTCGGCAGCAGTTGCCGCAGGTCAGGCAGTCCATGCGTTCGAAGGCCGCCTCGTGCGCCGCGTGGAACCGCTCGTCAAGGTCCTTCGGCGGCTTGCGCTTCCATTTTTGGAACTGCGCTTTGATGCTGCGTTGCGCGGTGGCCGCGGCCTGGAGGGCATCCCGTTGGTCGTCCGTCATCGCGGGTCGCGGAAGTCCGGGTTGTGGATGAACACCGTGTCGGTCAGGGTGTGGAGGAAGGCGATGAGGTCCGCTTTTTGGACTGGGCTCAAGGCCAAACCACCCGTCGTATACTTCATGAACGGATCGATGGTGCTCGAAGGCACCCCGCCCGAATTGTAGTGCTCGATGACCTCCTCCAGCGTGGCAAACCGCCCATCGTGCATGTACGGCCCGGACAGCGCCACGTTCCGCAGGGTCGGCGTCTTGAAGCGCCCCGAATCCAGCGGCATGCCCGTCACGCCTGCGAGCCCCGCATCGGCCTCAAATGACGCGTCGAGCCCGTTGTTCCGGAACAGGTGGTCGGTGAACAGCGTCCCCGCTTCGTTGTGGCAATGGAAGCAGTCGCCGCCGAATTGCCCGCCCGGTGTGGTTTCCGGGTCGCCGCCTTCGCGCAGGAAGATTTGGTATCCGTTGAACTCGCTGTCCGTCAGGGTCGTTTCGCCGCGGCGCCAGCGGTCGTATTTGGAGTCGCTGGAAATCAGGGTGCGCACGAATTGGGCGAGGGCCTTGGCCGTGCGTTCTTGGGTGATTTCCGGGTCGCCAAACGCCGCGCCAAAGCGGCCGGGGTAGTCGGGGTCGGCTTCGAGGCGGGCCAGGGCTTCGGGCCAAGGCAGGGCCATCTCGTCGGGATGGGGGATGGGGATTTGGACTTGATCCTCCAACGTGGCCGACCGCCCATCCCAGAAGAAACTCGGCGACCACCCCACGTTCACGAGCACCATGGAATTCCGCACGCCCTGCGCGCCCCCGACGCCCGAGCTCACGGCCGCCGGATCCGAGAACGACGAGCTCGGCAAGTGGCACGACCCGCATGAAACGGTCCCATCCGCCGACAGATTCGCATCCCAAAACAAGTACCGCCCCAGCTCCACGCCCTCCACCGTCATCGGGTTGTCGGCGGGGATGTCCATCGGCGGAAAAAACGCCGGAATGTCCAACTCGTACGGCGTCGGCTCGGGGTAGCAATCCGCACACTCCACGGGATCCGTGCAGCGGCTGCAGCCCACCGCACAGAGCACCACCGCCGCCACCCACGCGAGCCGGTTCACTTCACGAGCTGCCACGATGCGGCGATGTTGTCCATCAGCGCATAGGCCAGCGTGTCGCCCGGACCGTTGTGCGTGATGGGGTAGTCGATGACGTTGATGGGCTCCGTGGCGTACAACGCTTGGGCGGCATCGAACTCCAATCGGAAGGTGTGCAACTGCTGTTCCCACAGCCACAGGTCGTTCTCCAACTCGAACGTCACGACCCGGTAGCTGCTGTCCGTTCCGCAGTGGTACGCAATGGGCTCGCTCAACAATTCGCTGCCGACCGCGCCGGCCCGCCCTTCGTATTTAAAAAAGATGTACCCCGTGAGCCACGTCCAGAACATGCCCGCGGAGCCTTCAACGCTCAGCGGGTTGTCGTTGGGGTAATCGGCTGGGGTGACCTGTCCGTTGATGTCCGGAGGCAGGCCGAGTCCGAAGCGGATGGCGTCGTATTGGCCCGCGGGAAACGGCTCCACGACCCGGGGGGATTCGACTGAAAAGTCGATCAAATTCACTTCGTATTGGCGGTCGTTGCCGATCCATTCGCCCGATTTGTCGCGCAACTCGACGCGGCTGATGTAGGCTTGGAGGTTGTGGAGTTGGATGGGGTGACCCGCGTAATCTTCCACGACATCGCCGAGGGCATAGGGCTCACCTTCCCAAGTGGCCGCTACGTCCAACCGCACCGTGCCGGGGGTGTCCCGCGTGCTGGAAAACCACGGGTCCGAACAGCCGGCAACAAGGAACAAGGTGGCCGCTGCGAGGCCGGCGAGGATGGTGTTCGTTTTTTTCATTTCCCGAGAATTTTGAAGGCGAAATTGCTCCGTTTCCAAAGATAAGACCCCTAAATTGGCGAAATGTTGCGTCCCCGGACAGAACCGGGGTCACCCTTCCCAACAAATGAAAAAACCCGGTTCCTTTCTCATCATCAGCGCTTCGGCCGGATCGGGCAAGACGTTCCGTTTGGTGCAGGAGTACCTGATGTGCTGCTTGCGTTCGGCCGAGCCGGACTACTTCCGGCGCATCCTCGCCATCACCTTCAGGCG
>CAYMHW010000010.1:0-26085 GCA_964390365.1 uncultured Comamonadaceae bacterium
GGCATCGCCACGGCCACCAACCGAAGCGGAGGCATCCAAGGCGGCATCTCGAACGGCATGCCCATCGTGGTGCGGCTCGGCTTCAAGCCCACCGCCACCATCCAACTCGCCCAATCCACGGTCTCCCCAGACGGCACCCCCACGGAGCTCGCGGCCCGCGGACGCCACGATCCGTGCGTCCTGCCGCGCGCGGTGCCCATCGCCGAAGCCATGCTCGCCCTCGTCCTCGCCGACGCTTACCTCGCCCCTCCTGCCCGACTCGATCGGCTCCATCCGTAAACCCACGTGCCACGGCCGTGAATCGGCTTGGCGAAGGCGCACCCTCCGCCGTACCTTGGCCACATGAAGGGAATTGCATTGCATTGGCAGGTCATCATCGGCCTCCTCATCGGCGTGGTGTATGCGTGGCTGAGCGTCACGTTTGGGTGGAATGACTTCACCTTGGATTACATCAAGCCGTTTGGCGACATCTTCATCAACTTGTTGAAGCTCATCGCAGTGCCCCTGGTGCTGTTCAGCATCATCTCCGGGGTAACGAGCTTGGGGGATGTCAAGAAGTTGGGCCGCATGGGGGCCAAAACCCTGCTCACCTACCTCCTCACCACCGCCTTCGCTGTGCTCGTCGGCTTGGCCTTGGTCAACCTCATCCGCCCCGGCGACGCCACCGCCCCGGAGCTGCTCGAAGCGAATCGCATCCGCTACGAACTCTGGCGCGACGCCAATGGCATCGAAGTCCTCGACGACTTGAACTACGCGCAAGACCCCGGACGCGCCGAACTCACCGCTCAAATCGCCGCCGAAACCTCGGCGACCAACCCCTGGGTGGAAGACAAACTCAGCAAGGCGAGCACCACAAAAAAATCCGGACCGTTGCAGCCCTTGGTGGACGTGGTACCGGTGAACATTTTCGCCAGCCTGACCTCGATGAGCATGTTGCAAATCATCTTCTTCGCGGTCTTTTTCGGGATGGTGCTCGTGGGCTTGCCCGAAGAAAAGAAAGCCCCGCTCATTCGGGCGGTGGATTCGCTGAATGAGGTCTTCGTGCGCATGGTATGGGTGGTGATGAAGGCCATGCCCGTCTTCGTTTTCGCCCTGATGGCGGGCCAAATCGTCAAAGCCGCCGGCACCGACCCCGACCTCTTCCAGCAGCTCCTGAGCTTCCTGCTTCGGTACAGCTTGGTGGTCGTGCTCGGTTTGGCCATCATGGCCTTCGTGGTCTACCCCACCCTCGTCTCGCTCATCGTCAAGCGGGTCTCGTACCGCGATTTCATGAAGGGCATGCGCGACGCCCAAATCACGGCCTTTTCCACCTCCAGTTCCGTGGCGACGTTGCCGGTGACGATGGACTGCGTGCACAAAAACCTCGGCGTGAGCACGCGAACATCCAGCTTCGTTTTGCCCATCGGAGCGACGGTGAACATGGACGGCACGAGCCTCTACCAAGCCGTGGCGGTGGTGGCACTCGCCCAATTCCACCTCGTGGACCTCTCTTTGGCCCAGCAAGCCATCATCGTGTTGACGGCCACCTTGGCCTCGATCGGGGCTGCAGCCGTCCCGAGTGCGGGGCTGGTTTTGATGATCATCGTCTTGGAAAGTGTCGGACTGAATCCAGCCTGGATTGCCTTGATTTTCCCGGTGGACCGCATCCTCGACATGTGCCGAACGGTGGTCAATGTCACAGGCGATGGAGCGGTTTCGACCATCATCGCGCACACCGAAGGAGAAGAACAACCGGCTTGATTTCCCATGGCAATCACCAGAATGAAGCGATGGCTTTTGGCCGCTGCGGCGTGCAGTTGCGGCGTGTTGGGCTGGAGCCAGACCGAGCCCTGCTTGCCTTTTGAAGAGGCCAAATCCGAAAAAGCCCTCGAAAAAGCCGAGAATTCCAGCAAATACAGCTTGGAAAAGCGAACCGACATCTTGCGCGAAGCGTGGGAATCGGAGCCGACCTGCTTTCAATGCGCCCAGGAACTTGGGCACTTGTTGTTCCTTCAGTTTCAGCGGTCAGGAGAGCATGGCGATGAAGCGGAGTTCGTGCTGTCGGAATTGGTCAGGTCGTGTCCGGATCATCACGCCGAACCCTGGTACGAACTCGGCGCTTTGGCTTATGCTCGCGGCAATGCTTCGCTTGCATTGGAGCGATTTGAGCGGTTTTTGGACTTCCCCGCCGACCGGCCTTTGGGCAAGCGGTATGACCGGCAGGCAGACGAAGTGCGCGAGGTCATGGATGAGTTGGAGTTTGAGCGGGCTTTTCACGCCCACGAACGCGAAGTGGAGTTGGTGCCCGTAGCCGCGGTGAACACTGCGGCTGATGAATACTTGCCGGCCCTTTCGCCGGATGGTTCCCTCCTGTTTTTGACCCATGCAGAGCGGGTGAAGCCCAAAGGCGATGTGGTTTCGCGCTTGGTCGAGCGTTTCCAGTGGGCGCATCGAGAAGCGGACCAAATCGAGTTCGAATTGCCAGAAGATTTGGACCGCCCGTTCAACGACGGCACCCACTACGGCGGTGCTTCCATCTCTGTGGACAACCGCGAACTGTACATCGCGGCATCCAACCCGGTACCAAACAACCCGGACAACATCGACTTGTTCGTGGTGAAATACGAAGTCCTCGGCAAACGCACCGGTGGGGGCTTCGATTACCAATGGGGACCGTTGACTCCGTTGCCCGCGAGCATCAACAGCCCCGACGGTTGGGAGGCACAACCCGCCTTTTCGGCCGATGGGACCGAGTTGTTTTTTGCTGCAGTGAAGGCGGCTTCAATTCCCGACGAGAGCGGCAATCCGACGATGGACCTGATGCGTGCCGAGCGTGCGTCGGACGGGAGTTGGATGACGGCGGAACCCATTTTGGACCTCAACACCGCCTTCAACGAGAAGAGTCCATTTTTGCACCCGGATGGGAAGACCCTCTACTTCTCGAGCGATCGCGTGCCGGGGGGAGGCGGCTACGACATTTGGTACAGCAGGAGGCAAGAGGACGGTTCATGGGGAACCCCCGTGAACGTGGGGGCCCCCATCAACACGCCTGGGGACGAGCACGGCTTGGTGGTGGCTGCGGACGGGTTCCAGGCCTACTTGGGGAGCCGACGCACAGGAACCCAAGGTTTGGACATCCTTGGCCTCCGGTTGCCGCCTCCGCACCGGGCGACTGAGGTGACCATTGTTCGGGGTTCGGTGCTGACTCCCGAGGGAGCCCCAGACACCACGGTGCAAGTGGGGCTGCTGGACCCCGAATCCATGGAGCGGACGTATTTGGAGGTCAACCGGGACGATGGGACTTTTGCTCGCGCCATGGAAGCCTCCGAGGCGGAGGAATTGGTGGTCTTTGTGGAGGGGCCGGAAACCGCGTTCGATGCCCTGCTCATATCAGCTCCCGAAGCCCTCGAAGTCCCCGAATCCAAAAGCGCACCCGCGCTTCAACTGAAAGCACAACCCGTTGAAACAAGTGCCGCCTATGAGATGCGGGATTTGCTCTACGCCACGGGCAGTTCGGAGATTTCGACGCGATCACATCCCATTCTGTTGGCCTTCGCAGATTACTTGAATCGCCACCCGAGTTTGAAGGTGTCCATTCACGGGCACACCGATGATGTAGGCGCCTTGGACATGAACATGCGGCTTTCCCAAGAGCGGGCGGCGGCCGTCAAGTCGTTTTTGGTGGAAGCCGGGGTTGCAGAAAGTCGATTGAGCTCCCGGGGATTTGGCCCGAATCGTCCGAGGGACACGAACGACACCGAAGCAGGTCGAGCTGCCAACCGCCGAACGGAATTCGTCATCGAGAACTGACTCGGGTGAGGCGCAGGTATGGCTTTCGTGTTTATTTTCGCCGCATGAACAACATGAAATTCATGGCTGCTGCGGCGATTGCGGCGAGCCTTTGGGTCGGATGCGAATCGGCCCCTGAAGCCCCTATTGAGTCCGAGACCCCGAAACAAGAATGGACGAGCTACGGCGAAGAGTTTGAAATTGGAACGCCGCGATCCGTGGCAGAAGTTCCAGCCTTGCTCGTCGCAAATGGTGAAGCGGCTGGACAATTCGAGGTCGAAATCGTCGAGACGTGCACGAAAATGGGGTGCTGGATGTCGGTGAACGGCCCTTCAGGAGAGCCGGTAATGGTGTACATGAAGGACCACGCGTTTTTTGTACCGAAGAAGGGCATGGAAGGCAAGCGGGCCATCATTTCGGGCTATGCCTACAACGACACCGTCTCCGTGGATTTGCAAAAGCACTTACTCGAAGATGCAAACCGCAGCCAGGAAGAAATCGATGCCGTAACGGAAGAAAAATACGAGTTGGCATTTTCTGCTGCGGGGGTGAAAATCGAGGGGGTCATCGAGGCGGAGGACGATGAACACGACCACGAGCACGGGGAAGACCACGAAGGACACGTTCACTGAGTTGAACAGCCTTGAGAAAAGCGGCTTCGAGCCGCTTTTTTTTTTGCTCTTCCCCATCGTCTGTTAATTCACAGGCTACGGACATGAAATAGGCACAGGCCGGCGTTGAGAACTTCGTTCCTTTGAACTGCGCTGCGCGCGCGACCACGTTAATTTCGTTCCATGCGCATTCTTGCCTCTCCCCGACTGAAATCGCCCCTGGTGGGGGGCGCCCTGCTGGCCTTAGCCAGCTGCTCCCTGCACGTTTCCGCTCAATTCGCATTGGGAGAATCCCCCGATCGGGTTGCTTGGGAAACTGCCCAGGACGCATTCAACAAGGAGAAATACGCCCTAGCACTCCAGGGATTCGAGTCGTACCTGAGTGAGATGGACGAAGGGGCATTGCGAAGCGATGCTCACATCGAAGCGGCATTCAAGCGGGCATTGTGCGCCGTGTACTTGTACCACCCCAATGCCGACCACCTCATCGCTTCGTTCGTGGCGGAATTCCCGGACAGCCCCTTCGCGCAGACGGCGCGCTGGGAATTGGCTGATCTGTACTATGCGCGTCGCGACTGGAAAGAAGCGTTGGAAGCGTTTGAGCAAGTGGACGAGCGGAAACTCAAGCCTGCAGCATTGCTCGAACTGAAGTTCAAGCGTGGACATGCCCAGTTCGAGCGCGAGGAATACGACGATGCCCGGGTGGATTTGTTTGAAGTTGCCGAGGCCGAAGGGCCGTTTCAGGATGCCGCTCGGTACTACTTTTCGCACATCGCCTACCTCAAGAATCAACCGCAAGTGGCGCTCGAAGGGTTTCAATCCTTGCAAGCGAAGCCGGACTTCGAGGATTTGGTTCCCATTTACATCGCTCAACTCCTTCATGAGACCGAGCAATACGAGGAGCTGATTGCCTATGCACCGCCGTTGTTCGCGGAGGATTCGCCGCTCAAGGAGAACCGCAAGCCCGAAGTCGCGCGGCTGTTGGGCGATGCGTTTTACCGGAAGCAACGGTTTGCGGAGGCGTTGCCGCATTTGGAAATGGCTTGGAAGGAGACGCGGGGTGCGGAGCGGACGCGGGATTTGGCCTACCAAATGGGATTCGTGCGCATGCAAGCAAACGACTGGCGCGACGCCTTGAACGCTTTCGCCCTGGTGACTCGGGAGGAAGATGAATTGGCCCAAAACGCGCTCTACCACATGGCCAACGCCTACCTCGAATTGGGGGAAAAGGACAAAGCGAGAACCGCATTCCGCGAGGCTTCCTTGCTCGATTTCGATGCCCAAATCAAGGAAGACGCCCTTTTTAGCCACGCCAAGCTCGCCTTCGAACTTTCCTACAACCCGCTGGACGACGCCATCACGGCTTTTGAACGCTACCTCGAAGAATTTCCGAACTCCAGCCGCCACGACGAGGCCTATGCCTTCCTGCTCGAAGTGTACATGACTTCGAAGGATTACACGCGGGCGCTGCAAGCCTTGAATCGCATCGACGAGAAGAACGCCCGGGTCAAACGAGCGTACCAGTTGCTTGCCTACAACCGCGGGGTGGAATTGTTCCGGGCCAACAAGTACGAAGAGGCCGATCGGTATTTCGAGGATGTCCGCACCTATCCCGTGGATGCCCAACTCGCGGCGGAGTCGCATTTTTGGCAAGGGGAATTGCGGTACTTCCTCAAGCGGTATGCGGAAGCGACGAGCCACTACAGCGCCTTTCACTCTTCTCCAGGGGCATTCCAAAGCCCTTATTACGACGATGCGGAATACGCGCGAGGGTACGCTTTGTTCAAGCGCAAACTTTACGTCGACGCGTTGAGTGCCTTCCGTTCCTACCTGAGGGTGGACGACGGAACCGATGCCAAGCGGACCTTGGATGCGACGCTGAGAACCGCTGATTGCTTTTACGCCAACAAGTCCTTCGATCAAGCTGCCGACGCGTACAAGCAGGTCATTGAACAAGCGGGCGAGGGCTCGGACTATGCGCGTTTCCAACAGGCACTTTGCTTGGGCTACATGGACAACTTGGAAGCCCAGGTCGCTGCCTTGAATGACCTCATCTTGAACGAGCCCACCTCGAGTTACCTTCCCGAGGCGCGCTACGAGGCGGGGCGTGCGCTCATTGAATTGGATGAACTGCAATTGGCCCGAGAGCAGCTCGAAGCGTTGTTGAGCAACCACCCGCAATCACCGAAGACCAAGTACGCGTTGGTGGATTTGTGCCTCGTTGGAGTGAAGCAAGGACGCGATGCGGATGTCCTCAAGTTGTGGGACCAAATCCGAACCGACTACGGCAACGACCCCATCGCAGGAGACGCGTTCAACGTGCTGGAGCCGTTGCTCATCGAGAACGGACTGCTCGACGAACTCCCCTCGGGAGTGGGATTGGATGGATCCGAAATCGAAGATCGCTTGTTCGATGCCGCAGTGGGATTGGCGCTGGAGAAGAACTGCGGCAAGGCCGTGGTGCGCTTGACGGAATACGTTCGGCAATACCCCGAGGGGCGGCACGTCACGGAGGCGCAGTATTTCCTCGGTCAATGCGCGTTGGAGCTGAACCAAACCGCCGAAGCGCGCGCCGCCTTTGACGCCGTGCTGAGCGCCCCCACGAACGACTTCACTGAACTCAGCGCGTTGGCCGCTGCGAGCATTGCATGGAAAGCGCAAGATTTGGCGGGAGCCCAAGGCTATTACCGCACATTGGAAGCGGTGAGCGTCTTGCAAGAGAACTTGCTGGAAGCCCGCATCGGGTTGATGCGATGCCATTACCTGCTCAACGAACGAGCTGAGGCGATGGCGTATGCCGACCAAGTCATCGCAGATGCCGGAACGCCCGACGACATCCGCCGAACAGCGCACTATTGGCGCGGCAAGTTGCACGTCGATGCTGGGAACTGGACGGCCGCCCGCCCGGACTTGGAACAAGTGGCGGAATTCGGAGGCGCACGTGGGGCCGAGTGCAAGTACCTGATTGCGAAAATTGCCTACGACGAAGGTGCCTACGAGACGTCGGAACTCGAAATCTTTGAGTTGATCGATGGGTTTTCCGCTTACGAGGAATGGAAGTTCAAGGGCTTCATTTTGCTTGGCAAGGTTTACTTGGGCATGAACGATCTGTTCCAAGCCCGCGCTACCGCCCAGCAAATCATCGACCACGTTGCAGTCGATTGGGTGGTGAGTGCTGCCAAGGACTTGTTGGCTCAAATCGATGCCGCCGAGGCAACGGAAGCCTCCGAAGCGTTGCCTGCTGATTCGTTGAACACCCCTGAACCTTGATTGAGATGAACACCGGAATGAACCGATCTGTGCAAACCCTCGCCTCAGCGGTGTTGGTGGTGGCCGGGAGTTGGATCCTTTCGCCTTCCGCGCATGGGCAAGGCGATACATTGAACCTCGATGTGACCTTCATTGGGAACCGCGAAATGTTGCTGCAAGACGCGCACAAGTTGTTGGCTTGGCCCACCATTCGGGATTTGGGAGTGGACAAACCCGTTTTCAACTACGAGCTCCTGCCCAAGCGCATGGTCGTCGAGCCCACGTTCGAGTACGTCGAGGCGAAGCGCGTCGACGTGACCCCTCCCCTTCCGATGCTGTATCGTGGCTATGCTCGGCTCGGGTTTGGTATGTACGCGAGTCCGGTCGCTGAACTGTCGTTCACGGATTTGAGGAACCGCAAGTCGAACTGGGGAATTCATGGCATGCACCGTTCGTCCAATGGCGGATTCGATGTGCGCGACTCCATCCCCGAGCGCTTCAGCAACAGCGAGTTGAATGCGTGGGCAAAGCGTTTTTGGAAGCGCGAGACGCTCACGTTCCGGGCGATGGCCGGTCAACAGGGCATCAGCTATTTGGGCTTGGACTCCTTGACCGAGGTTCCTGCGCTCGCAGACGAAGTCCTTCGGGAGCGCTTCGGGCGGTGGGGCGCTTCGGTCCATTCGGAGTCCACGCGCAAGGACAGCGGCGATTGGGCGGTGGAAGCGGATTTGGCCTACCGTCACCTCTGGACGCAATCGGATGTTACCGAACACACGGGATTGACTTCTGGTTTGGCCTCAACCTACCGAGAAGGACTTGAAATGCGCCTGAATTGGGACGGCGTCTACAACCGCAGGCGAATCGATTCCACCGCGTCCATCGATCAGGTGGTGTTCAAGGTGCATCCGGAAGTGGTGAAGGCATCCGGTGCGCTTCGAACGTCGCTGGGTGCCGCAATCGTAGTGGACGCCCGAGGAACCCGACCGTTTCAAGTGTTCCCAACCGCTGAAGCTTCTTTGCAGGTCCTGAAGGGCCTCATGGTCCCCTACGCGCGCATCGGTGGAGGGGTTGAAAACAACCGCCTGGCGAACGTCCTCGAAACCAATCCATATGCCAACCCGGAGTTGGACCTGCAAAACACGTACCGCCGCTTTGATTTCCGCGCTGGTCTTCGGGGTCACGTGACCGGGCATTTTCATTACCACGCCCGATTCTCGGTGGAACATTTCGAGCAATACCTGTATTTCGTGAACGATTCGAGTTCGCTCGGCGGTTCTCAATTTGCTGCGATGTACGACACGTTGACGGTTTCGACGTTGGGCGGGGATGCGCGGTTGGTGATTTCCGAAACGTTCTCGGTCTACGGAGGGGTGGATTTGAAAACCTACGCAACGCGCGGCCAAATCGCCGCTTGGAACCTTCCGAACATGGTGTGGCGCGCGGGGATGCACTACAACTGGCACGACAAGTTCACGGTGGATGCCAACGTCGAGGTCATGGGCGCGCGAAACGCCGCATCGCTCTCGGCGGACGCAGCAGGCGAGGGTGTGGATTTGGGGGCGGCGGGACTGGGGATCCAACGGGAATTGCCCGCATTTGGTGACGCCAACCTGAAGCTGGAATACCTCTACAACAAGCGAATGAGCGCTTGGATCACGTGTTCGAACCTCGTGGGAAGCCGCTACCAATTGTGGAACAATTATCCAGTGCAAGGCTTCCAGGCGAGGTTTGGGGCCACCTATGCGTTCTAAGCTGTGGAAAGGTGGGGTATTCTGTGGATAACTACCCCCCTCTTTTCACCCCAAATCCCCCAATCGTTGCGGCTTTCCGCGTATTTTCGTTAGTCAGTTGCCGTGCGTTTGTGATGCGGCATCAGGACGAAGCAGAAAGACATGTCGGAAGAGCATCCTATGGACCCGATCCAGAATTCAGATCAAGCCGCAAAAGGCACGAACTACAACGCCAGCAACATCCAGGCCCTCGAAGGGATGGAACACGTTCGCATGCGGCCTTCGATGTACATCGGAGACGTAGGGGTTCGGGGCTTGCACCATTTGGTCTACGAAGTCGTAGACAACTCCATCGATGAGGCGCTCGCAGGCCATTGCGACCGCATCACCGTCACGATCACGGAAAGCAACGGCATTCGGGTAACGGACAACGGCCGCGGCATTCCGGTGGACCTTCACGAAAAGGAAGGTGTTTCCGCGTTGCAAGTGGTCATGACCAAGATCGGGGCAGGTGGTAAATTCGACAAGGATTCCTACAAGGTCTCCGGCGGTTTGCACGGGGTCGGCGTCTCGTGTGTGAACGCGCTTTCGGTTTCGCTGCGAGCGGAAGTTCACCGCGATGGCAAGGCCTACGAACAGCACTACTCGCGCGGCAAGGCGCTCGCTCCAGTGGCCGAAATTGGATCCGTCGATGACCGCGGAACCACGGTGGAGTTCCAGCCTGACCACGAAATCTTCGAAACGCTGACGTACAGCTACGCCACGCTGGCGGATCGGATGCGGGAATTGGCCTTCTTGAACAAAGGCATCACCATCGAATTGACGGACGAGCGCACGCTGGTCCAGCTCGAAGAAAACGGTCCAGAAGTCTACAAGCACGAGGTGTTCCACTCCGAAGAAGGGCTGCGGGATTTCGTCACCTACCTCGAAAGCAACCGGGAACCGCTCATCGCAGAGGTGATCCACATGGAAGGTGAGCGCAATGGCATCCCCGTCGAAGTGGCCATGACGTACAACACGTCCTTCTCCGAGAACCTCTTCTCTTACGTGAACAACATCAACACGCACGAAGGCGGTACGCATTTGACGGGCTTCCGTCGCGGGTTGACGTTGACGTTGAAGAAGTATGCAGAAACTTCTGGGATGCTCGACAAGTTGAAGTTCGACATCTCCGCCGATGACTTCCGTGAAGGGTTGACGGCCGTGGTGAGCGTGAAGGTGGCGGAGCCCCAGTTCCAAGGCCAAACCAAAACCAAGCTGGGCAACGCCGAAGTCAGTGCTCCGGTCGGTCAGGCCGTGAGCGACATGCTCGAAGCCTACCTCGAGGAGCACCCGAACGACGCTCGATCCATCGTGCAAAAGGTCATTCTCGCTGCCCAAGCACGCCATGCTGCACGCAAAGCCCGCGAGATGGTGCAGCGCAAGACCGTGATGAGCGGATCGGGGCTCCCGGGAAAACTGGCGGACTGCGCCGAAAAGGACCCCGCTCAATGCGAACTCTTCCTCGTGGAGGGTGATTCGGCAGGCGGAACCGCGAAACAAGGTCGCGACCGCCACTTCCAAGCCATCATGCCGCTTCGAGGCAAGATCCTCAACGTGGAAAAGGCCATGCACCACAAGATCTTCGACAACGAGGAGATCAAGAACATTTACACGGCACTTGGGGTCTCCCTCGGAACCGAGGAAGATGAGCGGGCCTTGAACCTGACCAAGTTGCGCTACCACAAGATCGTCATCATGTGTGACGCTGACGTGGACGGCAGCCACATCGAGACGTTGATTTTGACCTTCTTCTTCCGACACATGAAGGAGCTCATCGAAAACGGCTACGTGTACATCGCCACGCCGCCGCTTTATTTGGTGAAGAAGGGATCGCGATCGGCTTACTGTTGGAACGACGCGGAGCGCGATGCGATGATTGAGCAACTTCGTGGAACCACGGGCTCTGATTCGGGAATCAACGTGCAACGCTACAAGGGTCTTGGTGAGATGAACGCCGAGCAGCTTTGGGACACCACCCTGAATCCAGAGAACCGAACGCTGCGTCAAGTGACCATTGAAAACGCAGCGGCGTCTGACCAGGTGTTCTCCATGCTCATGGGCGATGAAGTGCCGCCACGCCGGGCCTTCATTGAGGAGAATGCCAAATACGCCAACATCGACGCGTGATCGCACGAGACTACCGCATTGAGGGCATGACGTGCGGGCATTGTGTCGCGCGCGCAAAGTCCGCATTGGAAGCCTTACCGGGCATTCAAGTCGCTGAAATTCAATTGGACGCGCCACAGGCCGTCCTTCATCACACGGGAGAAGAGGTTCCCTTGGAGCAACTTCAATCGGCACTCGATGAACACGGCTATTCGATTTCCCAACCCATCTTGGAAGCGCGACCAGGGAATTGGTCGGGAAAGGTGGTTTGGGTGACGGGAGCGAGCAGCGGAATTGGACGTGCATCCGCCCTCGAGTTTGCTCGCCAAGGAGCGCGGGTGATTTTATCTGCGCGGCGGGTTTCCGTATTGAATGAAGTCATCCACGGAGCCGATGCCGCTTGGCAAACGGACATGAAACCCGTGGGATTGGATTTGGCCGATTCCGATGCGATGGCCGAGCGGGTGCAAGAAGCGATGGCGTGTTTCGGGCGCATCGATGCGGTCGTGCACTGCGGCGGGATCAGCCAACGGAGCCTGGCGCAAGACACCGCCTTGGAGGTCGATCGGCGGGTCATGGAAATCGATTACTTCGGAACGGTCGCCTTGACCAAAGCGGTCCTCCCGCATTTTCTGAAGCAAGGCAGCGGTCAATTTGTGGTGGTGACGAGCCTCATGGGCCTGTTTTCCTCCCCCCTGCGATCCGGGTATTGCGGGGCCAAACACGCCTTGCACGGATTCTTTGAATCCCTTCGTGCTGAAGTCTACGACGCGGGAATTCGCGTCACGATGGTGTGTCCGGGATTCATCCACACCGACATTTCGCTCAATGCCGTGGTGGGTGACGGTTCGAAGCAAGGGACGATGGATGAAAAAACGGGAAAAGGCCTCTCGCCCGAGGCGTGCGCTGAGCAATTGGTACGCGCTGCGAAAAAAGAGCGCCCCGAGGTGCTCATCGGACGATCGGAAGTCTTCGGTGCTTACCTCAAGCGGTTCTTTCCCAACGCCTTGCGCCGCGTGATGCGCAAGGCCGCCGTGACCTGAGCTCAGGCCACGTATTCGCGCCCTTCCACATCGAGCACCCGCGTGCGCTTTTTCAGCGTGCGCAGGATGAGGAAGACCCCAGCGGCACCAGCCGTCAAGGCCGTCCAGTGATCGGAAAGCCCCGCAACGCCGGTTGAGCGGTACAGGTGCAACGCATCGATGAGCGCAAAGCTGACGAAGACCGCGAAAAACCCATTGTATTCCCGCTTCAGGACGTTCTTCAGCGAGAAGGGTACGCCGGGAGTTACCCAGCCGCTGAATTTGGGCAGAAAGGCGGGCGTCGACTCCGACCACTTCAAATACGACTCTCCGAATTTGCGCCGCAAAAACGCCTCCTCGGCGAACATGATGCGCTCGTAGTACACCCAGAACAGCAAGGTCACCACCAGGGTGAACCACTGGTTCCCCACGAAGAGCACGATGCCGATCCACATGAAGTAGTTGCCCAAGTACAAAGGGTGGCGCACCGTGCCATACATGCCTCGCGTGTTCAGGGATTCCGCGACTTGTCCCTCGCTCGTGTTGCGGCCCGATGTTCCGCGTGGCGTGTAGCCGATGGTGATGGCTCGGATGACCAAACCCAAAAAGCTCACGCCCAAACAAGCCGCCCACCATCCTGTGGTTTGGAAATCAGGCGAAGCACCATCCTGCAGCCACAAGGCCACCGGCACGGCCAACGCATACAAAACGAGCGGAAGGAAACTCCGCCAACGGAACAGCCAATTGCCGCTCTTCTCCATGGATTCAATCAGCGCCATTTCCTTCGTATTGGGGTTGGTTCCACTTTTTGATGGCCTCCTCGCCGGTTAAACCGCTCAGGACCTCTGATTCCAGGCCGTCGGAAAGGCCCAATTCCACGTTCACGCGCTCGTAAACGTCCGGTGCGACCTCCACTTCCACGAAGGGTGTGCCGCCGTCGAATTGGAGGAGGGACTCGTTGATTTTCAGGACATCCACGCGCTCGTCGAGCACCACTTCGGCCGTGGCCGAGTAGCCCGCACGGAGGAATTCACCGGGCTCAAGACGCACGGCTGCCTTGATTTCGAATTGGATCGCGCCGCCATCTTTGATGCCCTTCGGACTGATGTACTCCAAATCGGCGCGGTAATCCTCGCCTTCGAGGGCGCCGATGGTCAGGATGAGCTCCATGCCCGGCTTCAATTTCTCGACTTCGCCTTCGTCGATTTGGCCCACGAACAGGAGGTCGCTCATGTCGGCGACGCTGGCGATGGTCGTGCCTTCATTGAAGTTGTTCGCCTCGATGACGCTGTTGCCCTTGCGGACGGGCACGTCGAGCACCATGCCGGAGATGGTGGACGTGATGAGCGTGTTCGAGGTGCGGCCCGAACGGGAAGCCACCCCGTCTTGGATGATGCGGAGGTTGTCCTCCGCGGCGAGCACCTCCTCCTCGGCCTGGCGACGGGACGTGGCGAACGGTTGGAACGCCGCTTCCGACAAGACGCCATCGGCGAGCAAGGCCGCGTTGCGCTCGTAACTCAAGGTCGCATCTTCGAGGGCAATTCGGGCTCGCTGAAGCCGCGCCTCCGCCGCCGACAGCGCCCCCATGTCCGGGACGACCATCACCTCGGCGAGCACGTCGCCAGCGCGCACGGTGTCCCCGGCCTCCACCAGGACCGACCGGACGATGCCGGAAATTTGGGGCTTGATGAGGATTTCCTGGCGGGGTTGGATGCTGCCTGAAGCCATGGTGAGCAGCCGGATGTCGCCGCGCTGGGGCGATTCGGTGGCGTAGGTGGCTTTCGGCGCTTGCTCTTTGGCCTTCAGGAAAAACAAGGTGTAGATGCCTCCCGCCAAAACCGCGAGCGCAAACACCACCAATGCGACGATCCTTCCTTTTTTCATTCCGATCTGATTGCCTCCACAGGCCGAATGGCAACGGCCCGCAAAGCTGGTAAAATTCCTGCAAAAACTCCCATCACCAACAACACCCCCATCGAAAGGAGCACCACGTTCAACGAAACCTCCGGATCGCGGAAGCTCCCCGAATCCCCCATGCCCGCAAGGAAGCGGTTGAGCCCTTCCAAGGTGGCCACGCCGGCGACCATGCCCGTGAGGCCGGAAAGCGCGGTGAGGAAGAGGGTCTCGCTGATGATTTGGCGCACCACAGTGGCAGGAGTTGCGCCCAGCGCTCGCCGAATGCCAAGCTCTTGCGTGCGCTCCTTGACGGTGATGAGCATGATGTTGACAATGCCGATGGCGCCCGCGAACAGCGCCAATCCGCCGAACACAAACGACACGATTCGGAACGCTCCGAACACCGTCTCCATCTCCTCGAACTCGTCTGCCGTGGTCCAATAGCCGAACGCGCGCTGGTCATCCGGGTGAACGTGCAGCCTGCTCTTCAGCAGCGTCATCACCTCGGCGGCCGCGGAATCGGCGTGCACGGATTCGTCGAACATCAAGCTGAGCCAGCCGATTTGGTCCCCCATGTGGAAGGCGCGGTTGAAGGTCGTGAACGGGGTGAAAATGCTCTGTTCGGATTCGTCGGCGTCGTCGCCGGTGAGGGGCGAGCCATAGATGCCGACCACCGTGAAGAACACCCCCGAAATTTCGAGTTTTTCGCCGATGATGCGCTCCCCCGGGGCGAAGAGGAGTTCCGCCACGCGCTCGCCGATGACCGCCACTTTGCGCAGTTCATCGAGGTCCGATTGGTTCAGGTACCGGCCTTCACGAATGATGAGCGGCTCCATTTCGATGAACTCGGGCACGTCGCCGTAGACATTGAAGGCACCGGTGCGCATGCCGCGGCTGACGTTGTTCGCCCCTTGCCAGCCGCCGAGCTGGTTGCGCGGAGCGACCACCTTCATGGTTTGGCTGTTCGCGCGCAGGTAATCGGCATCGTCCACCGTCATCTCCAGCTGGCGACCGCGGCGGTAGCCCTCGTAGGGAATGCTCGTGGATTGCGTCCAGAGGTACATGCCGTTGCGCACGAAGCGGGCCAAATCACTCGACACCCCTGCCTCCAAGCCGTTCGATGCCCCGACCGTGATCAGGATCATGAACACGCCCCACCCCACCCCGAGCCCGCTGAGGAAGGTGCGGAAGGGGTTTTGGACAAACACCGCCATCAGCTCAAGCCACGCGTCGCGATCCCACCACCTCATTCCGCCCGCAACGCTTCGACCGGGCGAATGCGCACAGCGCGCACGGCCGGTCCCATTCCACTCAACACGCCCACCACCAACAGCAACCCCAGCGCCGTCAACGAAACCGCAAAGTCCACCTGCGGCGCCTTGAAGTACTCGTGATCCACCTGCGGCGCCGCCCATTCCAGCAGCCAAACGCCCGCCGCCAAACCGGTCAGCCCCGAGAGGAGCATCAACGCGAGCGCCTCCTGCACGATCAAGCCGATGATGCTGGAATTCGTGGCTCCGAGGGCCTTGCGCACTCCGATTTCCTTCGTCCGCTCCTTCACGACGATGGCCATGATGTTCGCAACCGAAACCGCCCCAGCGAGCAGCGTCATCAAGCCGATGGCCCAAATGAACACCTGGATGCCGTCGAAAATGCTGGCATAGCGACCGTACGCTTCGTTGTTGTTCGAGACGTTCAGACCGCTTTCGTCCTCGGGGTGAATGGCGAGGCGGTCTTTGAGGAAGCCCGACACCGTCGCCGTGAGGTCGCGGGATTCTTCGAGGGTTTGGTCGCCGGTACTGAATACGATTTGGCCCACTTCATCGCCCCAGCCGAGGCGGCGCTGCATGGTGGTAAACGGGATGTACACGGCGTTGTTTTCCCACCGCCCGCCGAGGTCCTCGAAGGTGCCGATGATGCGGTAGTTGGAGCCAAAAATGCTCAGCTCCGTGCCGAGCTCCACCCGCCCCCCGAACAATTCGCGCAACACGTTCGCCCCGATGACCGCCACCTTGCGCTCGTCGGCCAAATCCCGGTCCGACACGAACCGGCCGCTCGTGAGCTGCGTTTTCTCCAGCTCCTGGTAAATCGGGTCGACGCCACGCAGCATGAATTGGCCCTCTTCACGCGGTCCCGCCATGGTCACGCCCCACATCTGCAGCCGGCGACTCGAGGGCAGCGGCTCATTCGTCAACGCTCGGGCGCCCGCGTAATCGTCCGCGTTGAGGGCAATGCGACGGTTCGGCTGGCGGCCGCGATGCGGCAACGTCGTCCGTCCCCCTCGAATCCACACCGAATTGATGGCGTCGTCATCGAACTGAGCGGTCACGCCGTTTTGCAGGCCAAACCCCAACCCCTGCATGACCACTAAAATGAACATGCCCAAGGCGATGGACAAGCCCGTGAGCCCCGTCCGAAGCGGGTTCGACAGCACCGTGTGCGCAATCTCCAACCAAGCGTCCCGATCAAACATGGGCTCCGCTTGATTCCACTTTGCCGTCGCGAAGGCGGATGGTGCGGCCGCACGCGTCGGCGATTTCCTGATCGTGGGTGACGATGACGATGGTTTTGCCCTGTCCGTGAATGCGTTGCAGCAGCGCCATGACCTCCTCGGACGTCACGGAATCGAGGGCGCCCGTCGGCTCGTCGGCGAGGATGACCTGCGGGTCGGTGATGAGGGCGCGGGCGATGGCCACGCGTTGCTTTTGGCCTCCGCTCATTTGGCTGGGCAAATGTTCCGCCCAGTCCGCCAGCCCCACTTGGTCCAAATACTCGAGTGCACGACGCTCTCGCTCTTTGCGCCCAACCTTTTGATAATAAAGCGGAAGCGCGACGTTATCTAAAGCGGATTTGAACGAGATCAAATTGAAACTTTGGAACACGAATCCGAGGTAGCGGCTGCGGTACCGAGCGGCTTGGCGCTCGCTCAACCCACTCATGTCCACCCCGCCCAAGGTGTACTCCCCCGCATCGAACCCGTCAAGCAACCCCAACACGTTGAGCAGCGTGGACTTGCCCGAACCCGAGGAGCCCATGATGGCCACGAGCTCGCCGTCCGCGATGTCCGCGTCAACGCCCTTCAGCACCTTCATGGACTGGGCACCGGACCGGTACGACTTTTCAATTCCGCGCAGTTCAATCACCGCGCGAAGATAGGCGGATGACGCGCGCAGCCCGCGCCGTTAGCGCATTTTCACAAGTTCAGCCCCCGCTCCTTCAAAAAGCCACGAGCGCGCTTCGAGCATCAACGGCTGCATGAACGCGTCCTCCGCGAGGAATGGAACCCGCTCCCGCAAACTCACTTGCAACCGCGCCAACCGAGGCGCCATGCCCTCCGTGCCGCGGAGGTCGCACGCCTGGGCCGCGCACATCGCCTCCACCGCGAGCACCTGTTCCGCGTTGTCGAGGATGCGCCACAGCTTCAGCGCCCCGTTCGCGCCCATGCTGACGTGATCTTCCTGCCCGTTGCTGCTGTCGATGGTGTCGGCGGCGGCGGGCGTCGTCAGTTGTTTGTTCTGCGAAACGAGGCTGGCCGCGGTGTATTGCGGGATCATGTAGCCGCTGTTCAGCCCCGGATTCAAGGCCAAAAACGGAGGCAATCCCTGCCGTCCGCTCAACAGCTTGAACACGCGCCGCTCGCTGATGCTCGCCCACTCATGCGCCGCAAGCCCCATCGCCTCGAACTGCAGCGCCAGCGGCTGGCCATGAAAATTGCCGCCGCTGATGATTTCGCCCGTCTCGGGGAACACGAGCGGGTTGTCGGTGACGGCGTTCAGTTCGCGCTCGATGATGGTTCGGGCGGCGGCAACGGCATCGACCGAAGCCCCGTGCACCTGCGGGACGCAACGGAACGAGTACGGATCCTGCACTTGCGTGCGCGGTTCGAGCATTTGGGCACTTCCGTCCACCCACGTGCGGACGCGCTCGGCCACCGCGATGGCGCCGGTTTGGTGCCGCACGGCGTGGACCGACGCTGCGAACGCTTCGGATCGGCCGTGCCAGGCCTCGAGGGACCAAGCCGCCACCGCGTCAGCGGCCTCGGCGAACCGATCGAGTCGCGCACAAGCGGCCGCTCCATAGGCGAGCATGAGTTGGGTGCCGTTGATGAGGGCGAGCCCCTCTTTGGCCCCCAGCTCCAGCGGCTTCCAACCGTAAGCGGCCAGCACATCGCGCGCAGGAACCGCCACCCCATCCACCTTGAATTCGCCCTCTCCAATGAGCGGCAGCACGAGGTGAGCCAACGGAGCCAAATCCCCACTTGCCCCCAATGATCCCTGCGACGGCACGACGGGCAGCAGTCCGGCGTTGAGGAAATCGAGCAACCGGTCCACCGTGGCCGGCGCCACGCCGCTGTGTCCCTGAGCCAATGCCTTGACTTTGAGCACGAGCATCCTGCGCACCACTTCGTCCGGCACATCCTCTCCAACGCCGCATGCGTGCGAAATCAAGATGCGGCGCTGCAACTCGGCCAACTGTTCGTCCGGGACGCGGGTGTGGGCCAAATCGCCAAACCCCGTGTTCACGCCGTAAATGGCCCGTTCGCTTCCTGCGGCTTGGCTCAACAAGAAGGCGTGACAGGACTCCACGGCGCTGCGCGCTTCGTTGGAAAGTTCCCAGCGTCCCGGGGCAATCAGCGCCTGTTCCAAGGCGTGCACGTCCCACCAAGTGCGATCGATTTGCTTCATTTGGCGCGCAAGATAATGCGGCGGACACGGCTGCGCGTTCACCGTGGAATCTGATGTAACTTGCGCAACCAGAATGAAAACCATGCGCAACTATTTCCTCCTGTCTGCCAGCATGTTGGCCGGACTCGTTGCGGTTCAATCGGCATCGGCTCAAGTCGAATTTGCCGAATTTGACCTCAAGAACGGGCTGCACGTCATCTTGCACGAAGACCACAGCACCCCCATCGTCGCCGTTACGGTGATGTACCACGTTGGTTCGAAAAACGAGAACCCCGAACGCACGGGCATGGCCCACTTCTTTGAGCACCTCCTGTTCGAAGGCAGCGAGCACATTGCGCGTGGCGAATTCGACGGCTACGTGGAAGGCGCCGGCGGCGTGTTGAACGCGAACACCACACAAGACCGCACGTTCTATTACGAGCTGTTGCCTTCGAACCAACTCGAACTTGGTTTGTGGTTGGAATCGGAGCGGATGCTGCATGCACGGGTCGATGGCACCGGCATTGAAACGCAGCGGGAGGTCGTCAAGGAAGAGAAGCGGCAACGCTACGACAACCAGCCGTATGGCCAAATGATGCCCACCACGTTCGATCGCGCCTATTCCGAACACCCCTACCGCTGGACGCCGATTGGCTCCCTCGAGCACTTGAACGCGGCGTCCTACGAGGAGTTCATGGACTTCTACAAGACGTTCTACGTCCCGAACAATGCGGTGTTGTCGATTGCTGGGGATTTGGACATCAAAGCGACGAAAAAGCTCATCAAGGCCTACTTTGAAGACATTCCCGCAGGGACGCGCGAGATTCCGCGCCCGACGATCGAAGAGCCCGTTCGCACGGCGGAAGTGCGCGACACGATTTTCGGCAAGGACGCCCTTCCGATGATCGTGCAAGCCTACCCCGTTCCGGCGCAAGGCACCGAGGATTACTATGCGGTGGAGATGCTCAACCAGGTGCTGAGCGGAGGCGAATCGAGCCGGTTGAACCGCCGGGTCGTGGATGAGGAGCAATTGGCCTTGTTCTGCGGGGCGTTCAACTTCGGATTGGAGGATCCGGGGTTGACGTTTGCCTACGCGATGGCCAGCATGGGCGTGGACCCGGGGGCGGTGGAGGCCGCGATGAACGAGGAAGTGGAGCGGATGCGCGTGGAGCTGATTTCGGATTTGGAATTGCAAAAGTTGAAGAACCAAATGGAGGCCCAGCTCATCCGCTCGCAGCGCAGCATGGCATCCATCGCGGAATCCCTCGCGAATTACCACGTCTACTTCGGCGACGCCAACCTCATCAACACGGAAATTGAACGCTACCTCGCCGTAACGCCCGAGGACATTCGCCAGGCAGCCCAAACCTATTACGCCCCGGAACAGCGGGTCACCCTCTATTTCTTGCAAGCTCCAACTGCTGAAACCACGAAGCAATGAACCGTTTGAACACCTTGCGCACCGCGCTCCTGGCGGGCTTCATGGCCGCATCTGCAGGTTTGACGGCCCAAATCGACCGTTCGAAAGCGCCTGAGCCCGGCCCTGCTCCACTCATTGAGTTGGGCACCTACGACTTGACGAAGCTCGACAACGGCTTGACGCTCATCGTGGTGGAAAACCACCGCCTTCCGCTTGTTTCGTGGAACTTGACCCTGGACATCGACCCCATTTTCGAGGGCCGCAAAGCAGGCTACGTCGGATTGGCGGGCTCCCTGATGTCCTCCGGAACCGATTCCCGCACGAAGGCGGAGATCGACGAGTCCATCGACTTCATTGGAGCGCGCATCGGCACGAGCGCGTCCGGTGCTTACGCGTCGTCCCTGTCCAAGCACACCGACGCCCTGCTCGATGTCTTTGCGGACGTCATCCTGAACCCGTCTTACCCCCAAGAGGAACTGGAAAAGGCGCGGAAGCAAGCCTTGAGCGGCCTGCAGGCCGGACTGACCGACCCCAACAGCATCAGCTCGAACATGCGGGCAAAGGTCCTCTTCGGGGACAAGCACCCCTACGGTGAAGTCCAAACAAAGGAGTCCATCGAGGCCATTGCGCGCGAAGATTTGGTCAACTACCACACCACGTATTTCCGGCCCAATGTCGCCTACTTGGTGGTGGTCGGCGACATCACGCCGGAGGCTGCCCGGGCGCAGGTCGAAGCGCGTTTCGGTGCTTGGGAGTCGGCGGCCATCGAAGACCGCTACCAGCCCCTCCCCGCCCGTCCTGAAGGCAATCAGGTGTGCTTTGCGGACCTCCCGGGGGCCGTCCAAAGCGTATTGCAACTGACGCATGTGGTCGACTTGAAACCCGGACATCCGGACGCCATCGCCGTGTCGGTGATGAACAGCATCCTCGGTGGTGGGGCGTTTTCGGGTCGGTTGATGCAGAACCTGCGCGAAGACAAGGCCTTCACCTACGGGGCGCGTTCCTCGATGTCGACGGACCCGGTTGCCGGCCGATTCACGGCGTTTGCCAACGTCCGCAACGAAGTGACCGACAGCGCAGTGGTGGAATTCCTTTACGAAATCAAGCGAATGACCACGGAACCGGTCGATGCTGAGGACTTGCAAACCACGTTGAATTACATGACCGGAAGCTTTGCGCGTTCGTTGGAACAACCGGAGACGATTGCGCGGTTTGCTTTGAATACCGCTTTGTACGATTTGCCAGAGGATTACTACGCGACGTATTTGGAGCGGCTCAATGCCGTGACGGCAGAAGACGTGCAGCGCATGGCCATGACGTATTTGCGACCGAACAACCTTTACATCACGGTGGTGGGCAATCGCGCGGAAGTGGCCTCCACCCTCGCGCAGTTCGATGCCGATGGGGAAATCACCTATTACGATGCCTTTGGCGCCGAAGCCAAGGCGTTGGATGCCGCGCCGGAAGGCATGACGGCCCAAACCATCATCGACTGGTACTACGCGGCGCGGGGCGGAGCGGAGAAGCTCGACGGCCTGAAAGGCGTTCGAATGACGGGCAGCATGGAACCGGCGCCGGGCATGTCCTTTGAGGTGGTGCGCGAAACCATCTTTGGCCAAGGCACGCGCCAAGCCGTTACCATGGCGGGCAACGAGATGATGGCAGAAGTCGTCACGCCCAGTGCGGGCATTACACGTTCGCAAGGACAGCAAGTTCCCATGACCGAGGAGGAACTCTCGGATGCGCGTCAAGACCTGTACGCTGCCTATTTGCTTCATTTGCCCGAACTGGGATTGACGGCAACACTCGAAGGCATCGATGGCACGAAGTCCTCACCGGAGGTGGTGATGACCGTCGAGGGCGTGGGCGGGTCGAAGGAACTGCGCTTCGATTTGATGTCGGGGCTGTTGCTCTCCGAACGCTCCACACGAGAAGGTCCGATGGGCACGGTACCCGTTACCATCAACTATTCCGACTACCAGGCCGTCAAGGGAATTCAGTTCCCGATGGTGGCGGAACAAACCGCTGGAGGCCAGTCCATGAGCATTGAATACAGCCGCATCGAACTCGATCCGAAGTTGGACGCGGGCGCTTTCAAGGTCGACTGATGCCCGGATCGGAAGGCCTTCCCCTCATTGCCCTGCACGGCGTTCGGCTTGCGCGCGAAGAACACGTGGTCATGAGCGACGTGAACTTGGCGGTGCAGCCCGGGGAATTCGTTTACCTGTTGGGCAAGACCGGGAGCGGTAAAAGTTCCCTGTTGAAGGCCTTGTACGGCGAATTGCCGCTGAGCGCGGGGCGGGGTGAGGTGTGCGGATTTGATTTGGCCCAAATCACGTCGAAGAACGTGCACACGCTGCGGCGGCAACTCGGCATCGTCTTCCAGGATTTCGCCTTGTTGCCGGACCGAACGGTGAACGCGAACTTGGAGTTCGTCTTGAAGGCCACGGGCTGGAACGACGCGGCTGCACGAGAGCGTCGGATGGCGGTGTGCTTGAAGGACGTGGGGTTGGCTGAAAAAGGGTACAAGATGCCGCACGAACTCTCCGGTGGAGAACAGCAACGGGTGGCGATTGCGCGCGCCTTGCTCAACGATCCGCCGCTCATATTGGCCGATGAACCCACGGGGAATTTGGATCCCAACACCACGGAGGGAATCTTGAACTTGCTGCACGATTTGGCTCGGGCCAACCGTTCGGTGGTGATGGCGACGCACGACCACGAGGCCGTTCAGCGGCATGCCGGACGCGTGCTCGTCTGTGAGGCCGGGCGGCTCCACGAGGCGGTGATGGGATGAAGCCCTTGCTCAGTGTGGTGATTCCGTGCCTGCATGCCGAAGCAGCGCTCGAACGCACGCTGGCGTCGTGGCGCGAAGCCCGGTGGGCGGAGCTCATTGTCCAAGACGCCTCCCCAGGCGCCGTGTCGGAACGAGGCGCGGGATTCCAACGATTTGCCGAGGAAGATGCCGGCATTTACGATGCGATGAACCGAGGACTGGCGCGGACTCAAGGCGAGTGGGTGATGTTCGCTGGAGCGGGCGATGTGCTGCTCGACGGGGAGTCGTTGAGACAGGCTTTGGAACTGGGGGAAGCGCCCGTGCAGGTGTTCCGGACCGCGCTCGCACCGCCGCTCGAGCCGGGGGTGCCCGCGGCCTATCCCGCACGCTGGGATGCGGGGTTGCGGTGGCGGCACGTGGTCCATCACCAAGGCGTGTGCTACCGCGTCAAGGCGCTGTCCCGTGCACCGTTCGATGTGCGGTGGAAGGTCCTGGCGGACTACGCGTTGCACTTGAAGCTCTGGCAGGCGGGAATCTCGGCGCAATGCCATCAAAGCACCGCATTGGAAGTCGCTTCGGGCGGGGTGTCGCGGCGGTTTGATGCCGCCTTGTACGCGGAGGAATGGCGGATGAAGCGCGCCGTCTTAGGGCGTTGGGAAGCGGCGCTTCAGGTGCCGTGGTTGGTGGCCAAATGGGCGTACAAGCGAGCCGTGCGGTGGCGGTGACGGGTTTTGGCTTAAATTTGAGTAACCTTTGTTGTCATGAACGCACATCCTTTGTCCTTCCCCTACTGCGCGGTCGAAACCGAAACCGAGGAAGCCGTTGCGCTCGAAACCAACATCGGCGAGGAATGGCACATCGTGCTGTACAACGACGATGAGAACACGTTCGATCACGTCATCGACATGCTCGTGAAGCACTGCGGCCACGATCCGTTGCAAGCCGAGCAATGCGCCGTCATCGTGCACTTCAAGGGAAAGTGCCAAGTGAAATCCGGCTCCTACGAACTCCTCGAGCCCATTTGCACGAAGCTGCTCGAAGCCCAGCTGAACGCGGAAATCGAGCCCTGATTCAGGCCTTCATCGCGCGGATGGCCGCATGCGGATCATCGGCTCGGAACGTGGACGAACCGGCGACGAGCACGTCCGCGCCAGCGGCATACAAGGCGCCCGCATTTTCCACGTTCACGCCACCGTCGATTTCGATGTGCGCCGTGCTGCCGGCGTCGTTCAGCATCGCGCGCAGTTGGCGGGTCTTTTCGTAGGTGCGCTCGATGAATTTTTGGCCTCCAAAACCCGGATTCACGGACATGAGGCACACCAAATCCAGCTCCGGCAAGACCTCCGACAGCACGGACACTGGCGTGTGCGGATTCAACGCCACCCCCGCCTTCATCCCCGCTGCGCGAATGGCCTGCAGCGTCCGGTGCAAATGCGTGCACGCCTCCACGTGAACGGTCAACACATCCGCTCCCAAATCCGCGAACGTTTGGATGTAGCGGTCTGGGTCCACGATCATCAGGTGCACGTCCAACGGCTTCTTCGCGTGGCGTGCAATGGCTTCGATGACGGGCATGCCAAAGCTGATGTTGGGCACGAACACCCCGTCCATCACATCGAGGTGGAACCAATCCGCCTCGGAGGCATTGACCAATTCGATGTCCCGCTGCAGGTTCGCAAAGTCCGCGGCCAACAGCGATGGGGCGAGGAGGTGTTTCATGGTGCAAAGGAAAGCCGAATCGGATTTTCACGACCTTCGCATCATGCGCGAGTTTCCCACAACGCATCCCCGAATCATCGGATTGACCGGCGGCATCGGATCGGGCAAGTCCACGGTGCGCCGGTTGTTGAGCGCTTTCGGCGTTCCCGGTTGGAGTGCGGACGAAGCGGGGCGCGCGGTGTACCGGAAGCACCCGGAACTCCGGCGCTGGGTGGCGGAACGATGGGGCGAGGAGCTGCTGCTCCGCGACGCCGAGGGCCGGGATGTGGACGTCAACCGCGCCACGCTGGGGGCCATCGTGTTTCAGGATCCCGCCGCGCTCGCTGCCCTTTCTGAGCGCATTCACCCCTTGGTCGCTGACGCCTTTGCGGCTTGGCGTTGGGCCCAGTCGCAGCGCGTGGCACCTCCGGCTTGGGTGGTGAGGGAGGCGGCCATTTTATTCGAATCGGGCACCCACCGAGATTGCTCCATCACCCTGAACATCGAGGCCCCCGAGGCAGAACGCATCGACCGCGTCATGCGCCGGGATGGCGCCTCGCACGAGGCCATTCGGAACCGCATGAACCAGCAGTGGTCGGATGATCAACGCCGGGAACGAGCGGATTGGACCCTGCACAACGGGAAAGCCGACGCCTTGCTGCCTCAGGTCGAAGCGTTCCTTCGTGGATTGCCTGTCGATGGATTGTGAACAAATCCATTGAGGAATTCCACTGCAATTGATGTAATTTGAAATCATGTTTGAAAACTGGAGTCATGTGGAAATCTGGGCCCTCTTCGCCTTGCTGTTGTGGCTGGCGGAGGTGTTCGTTCCAGGGATGATCTTGGGGTGCTTGGGCACGGGAGCGGTTGGTGGATTGGTGGCGGCTTGGATGGGCGCAAGCATTGAGGCACAGCTAATTGCAGCTTCGGTGTCCAGCGTTTTGGCCTTCCTTTTTCTTCGGCCTCTGGCGCTGAACAAATGGTTTCGTGGTGCGGAGGTCAACACAGGGGTGGATGCGCTCGTTGGACGCGAAGCCGAGGTGACGGTGGCGTTCGATGCGCATTCGGCGATGGGGCGCTGCAAAGTGGATGGCGACGATTGG
>CAYMHW010000010.1:26185-38481 GCA_964390365.1 uncultured Comamonadaceae bacterium
GGCAAGTACCACAAGACGCTCAATGCAGGCATCAACATCATCATCCCCATCGTCGATCGGCCCCGGGCCATCGCCTGGCGGCAGTTGCGCGAACAAGGGGGGCGGCAGATCATCCAGTACACGAGCAAGGAGCGGGTGGACATGCGGGAAACGGTGTTTGACTTTCCGAAGCAAGGCGTCATCACGAAGGACAACGTGGTCACGGAGATCAACGCCTTGATTTATTTCCAAATCGTGGACCCCATCAAGGCCCTCTACGAGATCAACAACCTGCCCAACGCCATCGAAAAGCTAACCCAAACGACGCTCCGGAATGTCATCGGTGAATTGGAACTCGACGAGTGCCTCACTTCGCGGGACACCATCAACATGAAGCTGCGCACCATCCTCGACGAAGCCACGAACAAGTGGGGTGTGAAGGTGAACCGCGTCGAATTGCAGGACATCAACCCGCCGACGGACATCAAGGAGGCGATGGAGAAGCAAATGCGGGCCGAGCGCACGCGCCGGGCGCAAATCATTGAAGCCGAGGGCGCGAAGCGTGCCGCCATCCTCCAAGCGGAAGGACAGCGCGATGCGGAAATCAACGAAGCGGAGGGCAACCGCCAGTCCCGCGTGTTGCGGGCGCAAGGGGATGCGGAAGCGCGTTTGGCCATCGCCGAAGCGGAGGCCGAAGCCATTCGGCGCATCGCCGATGCGGTGTCCCAAACGAAAGCCGACCCCACGCAGTACCTCATTGCCGTGCGCTACATCGAGACCCTCGAACAGATCCTGCGCGAAGGCGGTGCCGGCTCGAAGACGGTGTTCATGCCGTACGAAGCATCGGGCCTGATGAGCAGCGTCGGCGGCTTGAAGGAGTTGCTGAGCTCGACCAAGTAATCCCTTCTCGGTTTGATCCAAACGCACCTTCCCCGGAAACTTTCAGGCGCGCGCTACGACCAGTACCTGGCGGCGGGCTGGTTCCGTGGTTCGGTGATGTTGTACAAAATGGACCTGCTCATCATGGACCGCTCCTTGTGGTCGGTGGTGAACATTCGGTTGAAGTTGGCGGACTTCGAGCTGCGCAAGAGCCAGCGCAAATGCCGTCGGAAAGTGGAAGCGGAGTTCAAGGTCATCGTCCAGCCCGCGCAGCTCGACTTTCGAAGGGAAGCCCTCTACCAACAGCACAAAAAGCGATTCAAAGGATTCGTTCACAACACGTTGAGTGAGTACCTGCATGCCGGATTCAATCGAACGGTCTTCAACACGATGGAGGTGGGCGTGTACGATGGCATGAAGCTGATTGCGGTGAGCTTTTTCGATTTGGGCGAACAGTCGATGGCCTCGTTGCTCGCGTTGTACGATGAGGCATATGCTGCTTACAGCTTGGGGCGGTACACGATGTTGAAGGAGATTGAGTTTGGCCAAAACCAAGGCTTCAAGTGGTATTATCCTGGCTACGTCCTCGACCGCCCATCGTTGTTCGACTACAAGACCGAAATCGGAACGATGCAGTACTACACGCCCGGTCAACGCTGGGGCGCGTTTGCGAATTACCGGCCGGAGTCGAGCTTGGCGTTGGCCTTGACGCAACGGACGGATCGGTTGGTGGCCGCGCTTGAGGGTGCCGGAATCCCGTTCGCGAAGCGGTATTACCCGTTTTTCAGCATGGCGTATTTGGGGATTTGGTCGCACGCATTCTTGCCCTTGCCCCTCGTCATTGAGTTGGGGATTGATGCCGATGGCATGTTGGTGATGGGGGTGGATCCGGTGAAACTCAATTTGGTCCTCGGGCACATGCATCCGTGTCCCAACGAGCACCAATACCTCAACCGGGACCACGCGGAAGAATACGATGATCCCGCGGCCTATTTGACGCACCTCATGGAGTTCAGCATCCTCAACGAGCGACCGGAAACCACCGCGGAAGCCATGGATTTCATTCTGCATTGGGGCCAAACCCGTGCCCTCTTCTCCCCCCTTTCAACCTCATGAAACGACTCGTCAGCTGGAACGTCAACGGCGTGCGCGCCATTGTACAAAAGGACTTCGACTCCCAAATCGCCGCGCTTGCGCCTGACATCCTGTGCCTGCAAGAAACCAAGGCCCAGGACGACCAAGTGGCTGAAGCCCTGTCGGACATCGCCTCCCTCGCGGGCTATCACCAAGTGGCGGCTTCGGCGGAGAAGAAGGGGTACTCGGGCACGGCCGTGTTGAGCAAAACCGCCCCGCTGAGCGTCACGCGCGGCATCGGCGTGCCCGCGTTGGACAACGAGGGCCGGGTGATTTGCGCCGAATTCGAGGACGTGCACGTCGTGACGGTCTACACGCCCAACAGTTCGAGCGGGCTCAAGCGGCTGCCGTTCCGCAAGGAATGGGACGTGGCCTTTGCGGAGTACATCCGGGCGCTCGATGCAGCGAAACCCGTTATCGTGTGCGGGGACCTGAACGTGGCGCATGCGCCGATTGATTTGGCCCGACCGGATGCGAATTACAACAAGACACCCGGCTACACGCAGGACGAGATCGACGGAATGAGCCGGTTGCTGGCCGAAGCGCACCTCACCGATGCGTGGCGCGCACAACATCCGGATGAAGTGCGGTACAGCTGGTGGAGCTACCGCGGCGGGGCCCGGGAGAAAAACGTGGGGTGGCGACTGGACTACACGTTGGTGAGCGAACGCCTCATGGGGCGCGTGCGCGCGACGGACATCCGCACGGATTTGACAGGAAGCGACCACTGCCCGGTGGTGCTCGAGTGGGAATGACGCGGGCGTAAAGTATCCGCAGGCGCTGGTGAATTGGGCGCGGTGGTGAGGGTCTTCGGGGTGTTAATTCGTTCCGAAACCTATTAAACCCCAGTCATGAGACAGTTGAGTTTGCGCATCGCCTTGGCGGTGCTTGCGGTGTCGGGTCTCGGCATCGATTCCTTGTTGGGCCAAACCGCGCCCCCGTGCACCACCTGCGCCGGAGACCTTGACGGCAACGGCCAAATTGGCCTTGAAGACCTGTTCGGCATCCTCACGTGGTACGGTTCGTCCTGCCCCGTGGATTCCACGGAACCGCCTGAACCAGCGGCCACGGTCTACATTTCCGAAATCCATTACAATCCCGCGACCAGTCAGGGATCCGATAACGACTTCGAATTCATCGAACTCCACAACCCGTCTTCCTTCAATGCCCAGCTTTGGGGTTGGACAGCGGAAGGCGCAGTGACAAAAACCCTGCCCCCTGAGGCCACCATCGCGCCGAATGGCTTCCTCGTGCTCGCCCGAAATCCCGATTCGCTTTGCGTTTTCGTACCCATCGCATCGCCTTGCTTTGGTTGGGATTCGGGCGAAAGCCTGAACAACACCGGAGAAACCATTGAAATCCGGCGAGGAGACGGCTCCCTGAGCGATGCAGTGGCCTACGAGGACAACGACGGCTGGATGGCAGCTCCTGACGGGGGCGGCCCCAGCCTGGAATGGATGGACATCGGTTTGGACAACGACGATCCGGCCAGCTGGGCGGCATCTTTCGTAGAAGGCGGTACACCCGGCGCCCCGAACAGCATGTGGGGACTGAGCGATCCCGAGTGAAGTCAGGCGGCGGGGTGAAGCGATTTCACCTCGCCGTCCACCTTCACTTCAAGCGACTGCCCTTCGAGGAGCTCCACTTCGGTTCCGTTTGCCGTCACGGTGACACCGAGCAGGCGATCGCGGAAGCGAATGGTGAAGCGGAAGTGGCTCCAGCCCGCGGGCAATTGTCCGTTGAAATGCGGAACCCCATCGCGCACGCGGAAGCCACCGAAGCCCTCGACCACCGACAGCCATGTTCCGGCCATTGAAGTAATGTGCAATCCCTGGTAGGCCTCGGCGTTGTAGTCGTCCAAGTCCAAACGCGCCGTACGCAGGTACAGTTCGTAAGCCTTTTCGGGGCGGCCGAGCTTGGAAGCCAGCACCACGTGAACGCACGGAGACAAGCTCGACTCGTGCACCGTGCGCGGCTCGTAGAAATCGAAGTTCTCCTCGTGGGTAGCGGCATCGAAGTCGTCCTCGAAGAAATACAATCCCTGCAACACATCGGCTTGCTTGATGTATACCGAGCGAAGGATGCGATCCCATGACCAATGCTGGTTGATGGGGCGCTCAGCCGGATCGAGGTCCTTGACCAAGACCTGCTCCTTGTCCATGAAGCCGTCTTGCTGCAACCACACGCGCGTTCCCTCCAATTTCGGAAGGTGCATGCCGTCTGCTTTGGCCCGCCAATCCTTCAATTCGGTTTCGGCATCAATGCGGTACTGCTTCACGAAGGCCTCCCAGACCGCGGGCTGGTCCGCTTGCAATTCCTCTGCCACGTCAGCGGTGTAGCGCAGGCACCAAGCCGCGAGGTAATTCGTGTACCAGTTGTTGTTGACGTTGTTCTCGTACTCGTTGGGGCCCGTCACGCCGAGCATGACCCACGCCTTGCGCGCTTCGCTCCAATTCACCCGCTGCGCCCAGAACCGCGCAACCCCCAAAAGCACCGGGAAGCCCTTGTCGGCGAGGTAGCTCCGGTCCCCCGTGTACCTCACGTAATTCGCAATGGCAAACGACATGGCCCCGTTGCGGTGAATCTCCTCGAAGGTGATTTCCCATTCGTTGTGGCACTCCTCGCCGTTCATGGTGACCATCGGGTACAGCGCTGCACCGTCTTTGAAGCCCAACTTCTCCGCGTTTTCGATGGCGCGATCGAGGTGGGCGTACCGGTAAGCCAACAACTGCTTGGGCACCTCCACGGGATGGGTCGCCAAGAAGAACGGGAGGCAATACGCCTCGGTATCCCAGTAGGACGCGCCGCCGTATTTCTCCCCAGTGAACCCCTTGGGTCCGATGTTCAGGCGCTCGTCGTCCCCTCGGTAAGTTTGGTTCAGGTGGAAAATGTTGAACCGAATGCCCTGCTGAGCCGCATCGTCTCCTCCGATTTCGATGTCACCGGTGCTCCAAATCGCCTCCCACGCAGCAGTGTGCTCATCCTTCAGGCCCTCGAATCCCACCTCCGAAGCGGCTTCCGCGGCGGCCTCCGCAGCTGCGCCGACGTGGTCGCGGTCGTGATGCAAGGTGGACTCCAACCCGATGAACTTCTCCACCCAGGTCGACTGTCCCATCGTCAAGCGCGCCGTTCGGGCAATGGTCACGCGGTTGCCATGGGTCCGCAACTCGGGATGCTCACTGCCCTCGCCGTCGGTCCCGTGGTGAGCCACCATGGCCGTTCCAACCGTGTAGGCCGTTTTCAGGGTCGTATTGACCACCAAAGCCGTACCAGCCGCCGCAGCGGCCTCCACCGCATCCACTTCCCAAAATGCATCGTCCCAATTCGAATCTTCGTTGAAGACATCTCCGTCCAGTCCTGGGCTCAAGGTCACTTCGAGGCCCTCGGTCAAGGCGATGACCCGGTACCGCATGGCCGCGACTTCCGGGCGCGCCATCGAGCAAAACCGCTCGGCCTCAATGCGAATGCGCGCACCGTTTGCGAGGGTCAATTCGACTTCCCGCATGAGCAAACCGCGATGCATATCCAGCTCCCGCCGGAAATGATCGACCGAGGCCGCCTGAGCCAAATCCACCGCCTCGCCGTTCACCTCGACGTCGATCGCGATCCAGTTCGTCGCGTTGAGCACCTTCGCGAAGTACTCGGGGTAGCCGTTCTTCCACCATCCGACGCGGGTTTTGTCCGGATAGTAAACGCCGGCAACGTAGCTGCCACGCAAGGTGTCGCCGGTGTACGCTTCTTCGAAATTTGCGCGCTGACCGAAGCGGCCATTGCCGATGGAAAACATGGATTCCGAGCGGCGAACGTCGTCGGGATTCCATCCCGATTCCACCACCGACCACGGGTGCACTTCAAGGTACGGTTTCATCTTATTAAGTTCTACAGTTCAGACCGACCTGCTCAAGCGAGCAAGCCGGGAATCGCTTCCCAAGTAAGGCCTTCAAAGCCAGGCACTACCGCATCTGCAGCGCCCAACACCTCAGGATTGCCAATGCCGATGACCGGGAAGCCACCCGCACGAGCCGCCTCCACGCCCGCCACCGCATCCTCGAAAACGAGGCATTCGGAGGGGTCGAGCCCCAACGCCTGAGCGCCCAAATGGAACACCTCGGGGTCGGGCTTGGACAGCGTGATGTGGTTCCCGTCGATGATGGCCTCGAAAGCCGGCTTCAAGCCGATGAGCTCCAGGATTTGGGGCGCGTTCTTGCTCGAAGATCCCAAGCCGATGTGGACGCCGTTCGCCTGCAGGTCCTCGATGAAGGCCGCCACGCCGGGCAGCACTTCGTCAGGACTCATCGTCGAAATGAGTTCGAGGTAATGGGCGTTCTTTTTGTCCATGAGCTGGAGCTTGGTTTGGGCATCCAACACCAAGTTGCCCTTGGCCAAAATGACCTCCAAACTGTCCACCCGCGACAGGCCCTTGAGCCCTTCGTTGTCTTCCGCCGTGAACGGAATGCTCAGCTCTTCAGCCAAACGCTGCCACGCCACGAAGTGATGCTTCGCGGTGTCCACAATGACCCCGTCAAGGTCGAACAAACATGCGCGCAACGTGGCCATGGTCAAGCTTGTTCTACGCCGGGAATGATGTGCTCCACGTGGTACTGAGCAAGGCCATCGATGGGGCGCTTCGTGATGGATCCCACCCGAATGTCTTCCCGATCGCAAACGTGGCGGAGCACATCTTGAAAGTGGAAAGCCACCGAGCCGACGAAATTCACTTGCACGTCGCGGTAGTTCGCAAAGCACTTGATGTGGACATCGACGAACGCTTGGAAGCCCTCTTCGAGCCAGGAAATGACTTGGGTTTTGTCCTGGTGGCGACCGAGGAAGGTCATGAAGCTCGCGAGGAAGACGTTGGCGTTCGGCTCCTTGTAAACGCGGTTCACCAAATCGTCCTTCGTGAAGCCAAAGGTGCTCACGAAATCCTCTTCGATGACCGGGTCCAATTTCTTGTACAAATGGGTCGCAATCAAGCGCTTGCCAAACCAAGAACCGCTCGCTTCGTCCCCGAGGATGTAGGCCAAAGCAGGCACTTCCTCGGTGACGGTCTCGCCATCGAAATAGCAGGAATTCGATCCCGTGCCGATGATGCAGGTGATGGCGGGTTCCCCCGCGTACGTGCTGAAGGCCGCTCCTTCGAGGTCGTGGCCGACGTGCACTTTCGCTTGCTTGAACACGCGCTCGAGCCCTTCGCGGATGATGCTGCACAGCGCCTCCGAGCTGCTGCCCGCACCGTAGAAGTAAACCAGCTCAATTTCATCCGCCAGTTCCGCCGCCTTCGGGGCAGCAAGCATTTTTTCCTCCACCAAATCGGCGTTGTGGAAATACGGGTTGAAGCCCATGGTGTGGAACTCCGTGAAGACGTTGCCCGTTTCGTCGATGCACAACCAATCGCATTTGGTCGAACCGCTATCTGCAATGAGGATTTTCAAAACTGTCGCTGCTTTCGAAGGATGAGGAATCAGATGCGCTGGACCAAATCGGCCACACGCGTTGCGTAACCCGCTTCGTTGTCGTACCAGCCGAACACCTTGACCAACGTTCCGCTGACTTTCGTCAACTCCGAATCAAAGATGCAGCTGTGCGTGTTGCCCACGATGTCCACCGAAACGATGGGGTCAGTGGTGAACTCGAGGATGCCCTTCATCGGACCTTCCGCCGCCGCCTTCATGGCCGCGTTCACCTCCTCTGCGGTGGTTGCTTTGCGCACCACGCAGGTCAAATCCGTCACCGATCCCGTCGGGGTGGGAACGCGAACGGCCAATCCGTCCAAACGGCCCGCCAATTGCGGCAAGACCAAGCCCACCGCCTTCGCAGCCCCCGTGGAAGTCGGGATCATCGACAACGCCGCCGCCCGGGCACGACGCAAGTCCTTGTGCGGAGCGTCTTGCAAGCGCTGGTCCGCCGTGTACGCGTGAACCGTCGTGATGAAACCGCTCTCGATGCCGAAGTGGTCATCGAGGACCTTCGCCATCGGGGCGAGGCAGTTCGTGGTGCACGATGCGTTCGAGATGATGTGGTCGTCGGCGGTGAGGACATCGTCGTTCACGCCCAACACGACGGTCTTCAAATCGCCCTTCGCCGGTGCGCTGATGACCACCTTTTTCGCGCCCGCCGCCAAGTGCGCGGAGGCCTTTTCCGCATCGGCGAACACGCCGGTGCTCTCGATGACCACGTCGATTTGGTTTGCCCCCCAAGGCAAGTCCGCGGGGTTGCGCTCTGCGGTGATGGAAACCACGTTTCCGTTCACGACCAAGTTCCCGCCTTCAACCGACACGGTACCGTCGAAGCGGCCGTGGATGCTGTCGTACTTCAACAAGTGGGCAAGCGTGTCCACATCCGTCAAGTCGTTGATGGCCACCACTTGAACGTTCTCACGTCCTTGCAGTTGGCGGAAGGCGAGGCGGCCGATGCGGCCAAAACCGTTGATGGCAATGCGTTTCATGGTCAGTGTTGTGTTGTGTTCAATGGATCAGATGGAAAGGATTTGCGCGATGCGCACTTCGTCCTGAAGGGACTGGGTTTTGTTGTTGATGGCCGTTTCAAACGGCGCAAAGGCGACCTGGTCGTTGACGAAGCCCGCCATGACGTTGGTTTTGCCTTCGAGCAAGGCCTCTGTGGCCGCAACGCCCAAGCGCGACGCGAGGACCCGGTCGAAGCAGCTGGGATCGCCCCCGCGCTGCAAGTGGCCGAGCACGGTGATGCGGATTTCGTAGTGGCTGGAAATGGCGTGGACCTTTTTCGCAATCTCGAAGGCACCGCCCTCGGGATGGCCCTCGGCCACCATGACGATGCTCGATGTTTTGTTCGACGCTTGTCCTTTGTCCAGGATGTCCACGAGGCCCTCAATCGTGATGCCGGTTTCCGGAGTCATCACGGCCACGGCACCCGTCGCGATACCGGTTTGCAAGGCAATGAAACCGCTGTCGCGTCCCATCACTTCCACGAAGAACAGCCGGTTGTGGCTGTCGGCGGTGTCCCGGATTTTATCGACGGCTTCCACGACGGTGTTGGTCGCGGTGTCGAAACCGATGGTGTAATCCGTACCGGCCAAATCGTTGTCGATCGTGCCCGGCAAGCCCACCACCGGGAAACCCGTTTCGCGATTGAAATGAAGGGCTCCGGTCAGCGTGCCGTTTCCGCCGATGACCACCAAACCGTCCACCTCGTGGCGGAGCAAGTTCGCGTGGGCTTGGGCGCGACCCGCCTCTGTCCGGAAATCCTCGCACCGTGCACTCTTTAGGATCGTGCCTCCGCGACCGAGGATTTTCGCCACACTCCGCACGTGGAGGCGCTTGAAATCCCCGTCGACCAAGCCTTGGTAGCCCTGAAAGACCCCAACGACCTCCGCTTCGTGGTAGACGGCCGTCCGCACCACCGCGCGGATGGCGGCGTTCATTCCGGGTGCATCACCACCCGACGTCAGCACTGCGATTTTCTTCATGTTTCTTGACAAATGGCCCGGACGCGATTTCCGGATGCGGCGCGAAGTTAAGCACGGATTGCATCCCTTCCACCCCTAAGTGTATTCGATACACCGAGGACGGAGAATTGCGTACATTTGGCAAGATGACTCCTGCAAATCTCCAAGTATCGGTCGACTGCGTGATCTTCGGTTACGACGACGAAGGCCTGAAGGTGCTGCTGATTGAACAGCGCGACCCCACAAAAGAAGGCGACGCCTTGACCTCCATCCAAACCGCCCTGCCCGGTGACCTGATTTTACAGGACGAGAGCTTGGACGACGCGGCGCAACGCGTTTTGTACGAATTGACGCGGCTGGAGGGCGTGTTCATGAAGCAGTTTCATGCGTTTGGGGATCCGAACCGGGTGCGGCAGCCGAAGGACCAGTCGTGGCTGCAATCGTTTCGGAACCAGCCGGAGGCCCGCGTGCTCACGGTGGCGTATTATGGCCTCGTGAGTTTGCACGATTACACGCCCGAGCCGGCGTCGTTTGCGGGCAGCACGAAGTGGGTTGATGTGGGGGAGATTGGGGATTTGGCCTTCGACCACAACGCCATCGTAGCTTGCGCAATCGACACGCTCAGGGAGCAGCTGGAAAGCCATTACATCAGCTTCGAATTGCTTCCTAAGAAGTTTACGCTCAGCCAATTGCAGACGCTGCACGAAATCGTGCTCGACAAGAAGCTCGACAAGCGGAATTTCCGCAAAAACGTGAAGCGGATGAGCCACGTGGTGCCGCTGGACGAAAAGCAAACGGGGGTGCTGCACAAGCCCGCCCAGCTGTTTTCGTTTTCTCCGGACTCCATCGAGGAATGAGGGGCGCGCTCGCGGCTTGGGTGGCCTGTGGACTCGCGGTGAGTGCCTCCGGCCAATGGGTGACGCCGGAACCGGTGATGCCGTTTCAGGATGAACTCGCCGAGGTGCACGTTACGCTGAGTGAAGCGGCGGTGGAGGCGTTGTTTCACCCGGACAGTGTTTGGTCCAATTACGAGCACCCCGCGACGTTCGTCTACGTTTCCCAAGCGCTCACGGACACGGTGGAACAGGTGGGGTTCCGGTTGCGCGGCAACACGTCGCGGACCGCCGGGAAGAAGTCGTTCAAGGTCAGCTTTGACACGTTCGATGAGGACGGGCAGTGGTTGGGTTTGGACAAATTGAACCTGAACGGCTCGCACAACGACGTCAGCATGATGCGCGCCCGCAACGTCCACGCGTTTTTCAACGAAAACGGCGTCATCAGCAGCCGAGCGAGCCACGTGAAGCTGTTCATCAACGGCGCATACCGCGGGCTTTACACCAATGTGGAACACATCGATGGTGAGTGGCTCGAGCAGCGCATTCCGCACGCCCACGGGAACTTGTGGAAGTGCACCTACCCCGCAAACCTGCTGTACAACGGGCCGGACGGCGAGGATTACCAGTACACACCGGGCTGGTCCACAACGCGTGTTTACGATTTGAAGACGAATGAGGCGGCGGACGATTACAGCGCGCTCGCGGGATTGATCGACGCGCTGAACAACGCATCGGATGCGGCGTTGCCCTGTGCGGTGGAGGACCGGTTCGACGTGGACAGCTACTTGCGGGCCGCGGCGGCGGAGATCCTCGTGGGGCATTGGGACAACTACATCGGCAACCAGAACAACTTTTACTTGTACGCCCGCATGGAGGATGGGCGGCTGACGTACGTGCCGTATGATGTGGACAACACGTTGGGGGTGCAGTGGTTTGGGGAGTGGATCAACGGGGATCCGTACAACTGGACTTCGGATAACCGGCCGCTGTACACGCGGTTGATGGAGGTGCCGCTGTACCGGGATTTGTTCACGTGGCACATGCGGGATTTGCTCGCGGCGGGGTTCACGGTGGAGGCGTTCGAGGCGCGATCTTCAGCGTGGTTGGCCGAAGCGCTCGAGGCGGCGGAGGAGGATCCGTTTTACCCGGTGGATTATGGGTTTGGGATGGAGGATTTCACGGCTTCGGTGAGCGCGAATTATGGGCAGCACATTCCGTATGGCATCGTGCCGTATGTCGGGGGGCGCGCGGCTTCGGCGAACCTGCAGTTGGATGCGCCGGCTCCGCATCCGGGGTGGGTGATGGGCTGGACCACGGGGCCGGTGGTGGACGGGATGTTGCAGGTGGAAGCGCGGGTGAGCGGGGAACCGGTGGCCGTGGAGGCTTGGGTGAGTGAAGACGGAGGTGCAGGCCAAACCCATCCCCTCTCCGACCCCGACGCCGACGGGCTTTACCAAGCCAGCATCCCCGTCACCGGCACGGAACAGGCCGCCGTCCAAGTTCAAGCCGCCTTCACCAACGGAGCGACCCGGGTCTCGCCGTGCACGCCCCAAACCGTTTGGACCGCCCCCGCAGACCTCGGCATCCGCCTCAACGAAGTCATGCCCCTGAACAACTCGTTCCTCGCCGACGCCTCCGGCGGCTATGGCGACTGGGTGGAATTGACGGTCGTCGGGGACGCCCCCCGCTACCTCGGCAACCACTACCTCACGAACCGCCTCACCGAACCGCAGCGCTGGCCCCTCCCCAACGTCACGCTCGACCCGGGCGCGCACCTCCTGATTTGGTGCGACGACGATCCCGAACAAGGCCCGCTCCACGCCCCGTTCAACCTCGATGCGGACGGCGACGAACTCTACATCATGACCCTCGACAACGGCGCCCCGCGCATCCTCGACCACACGAGCTGGAGCGCGATGCCGCCCAACGTCAGCTGGGCTCGCGTCCCCGATGGCACAGGCCCTTGGACGGCCTGCGCCGCCACCACCAACCCCCCCCCCCCCCCCCCCCCCCCCCCCCCCCCCGCCGCCCCCGCCCCCCCCCCC
>CAYMHW010000011.1:0-18039 GCA_964390365.1 uncultured Comamonadaceae bacterium
CAAACACCGCCACCTCGCACCCCGCCGCCTCCTCCACCCAACCGGCCGCCCCCTTCACCACCACCCGGTCCACATCCGGACACGCCCACGCCACCGACTCCGCATAGCCCGCCACGCACATCACCACCTCCACCCCCGGCGCCTCCCGCTTCAACCACCCCGCCAACGCCAACGTCACCACCACATCCCCCAGCGCATCCGTGCGCACCACGAGCACCCGCTCCACACGCCCCGCCGGCAGCCGCCGCACCGCCCGCCCCCGATTGCGCGCCTTCCGGTACTTCTCCCACGTCGCAAAGGCACTCCACCGCGCAATCTCCCAACCGGCCTTGCCGTCCCGCCAGCCCCCGCGGAGCACGAAGTTCTTGCCCCACTGAAACGCCACCTTCCCGATGATGATCGGCCAACTGAGCACCCGCGCGGCCGGGGCGGCGATGTCGGAGAAGAATTGGATTTGGTCCAAGTGATCCTGGCGCGTGTAATACGAGTAGTGGAGCAGGTCGCCCTTCAGCCGGTCCACGCGCCCCTGCGCCTCCAGCCGATCGTGCGGATTCTCCCCCGCCCACGTGCCCTGGCCCGCCCGCCACAGGCGCACCTTTCGATCCGGATACCAGCCCGAATGCCGCACCCAGTGCCCGCAATAATTCGTCAGCCGGTTCACGGCATACGCATCGGCAGCAGGTGGCGCGGACCGCCAAGCGAGGAGCTGTTCCTGCAGCACGTCCGATAGGGCTTCATCGGCGTCGAGGCTCAGGATCCATTCGCCGTGCGCTTGGGCCTGGGCCCAGTTCTTCTGTTCGATGTGGCCTTCAAAGGCGTGGTACAGCACGCGCGCTCCAGCCGCTTCGGCCAACCCCACCGTCGCATCCGTCGAACCGCTGTCGACCACCACGATCTCGTCCACCACCTCACCGAGGCGCAACGAAGCGAGGCAGCGCGGCAAATTGTGCGCTTCGTTGAACGCGATGACGACCGCCGAAACCAGCGGTTTGCTCGGAGCGGACGCGCGAACTTCACCGGACATGACCGCGAAGGTACGTTGTGCGGTTGCACCCGGTGGGGTTGCGCGCTAATTTCGCAGCATGAATGTACTGCTGATTGGAAGCGGCGGGCGGGAGCACGCCTTGGCCTGGAAACTGCACCAAAGTTCCTTGCTGACCTCCCTCCACATCGCCCCGGGGAACGCCGGCATGGCGGGGTTGGGCACGGTGGCCGAACTCGACCCGATGGACTTCCCTGCAGTGGAGCGGTACATCAAGCGCCACGACATCCAACAGGTCGTCGTGGGTCCCGAAGCGCCCTTGGTCGCAGGCCTCGCCGACTTCTTGCTCGATTCGGACAAGGTGGACGTGCAGGTCGTCGGGCCGCGCGCAGCCGGTGCCCAACTCGAGGGCAGCAAGGAGTTTGCGAAGCAGTTCATGAAGCGGCACAACATCCCGACCGCACGCTACGGCAGCTTCACCGGCGAGCAACTTGAGGCCGCCATCGCCTTCCTCGACGAATTCGAAGCGCCGTACGTGTTGAAGGCGGACGGGCTCGCTGCGGGCAAAGGCGTCATCATCACGTCTTCCCGCGAGGAAGCGGAGGACACGTTGAAGGACATGCTGAGCGGATCGTCCTTCGGCGATGCGGGACGGCGGGTGGTGATCGAGGAGTTTTTGGACGGCATCGAGGTGAGCATGTTCTGCGTGACCGACGGCCACAACTTCAAGATGCTCCCGTCGGCAAAGGACTACAAACGCGTAGGCGAAGGCGATTCAGGGCCCAACACCGGCGGCATGGGCGCCATTTCCCCGGTTCCGTTCGTCAGCCCTGAGTTCCAGGAAAAGGCGATGAACCAAATCGTCATCCCCACCATCAAGGGGCTCGAAAAGGACGGCATCCCCTACTGCGGTTTCGTGTTCTTCGGCCTGATCAAAGTGGGCGGCGACCCCTTCGTCATCGAGTACAACTGCCGATTGGGCGATCCGGAAACCGAGGTCATTTTGCCGCGCGTGCAGAGCGATTTGTTGCACGTGTTCGACAGCTTGTGCACGGGCATGCTCACGGAAGTGGACGTGGTCATCGAAGAACGGGCGGTTAGCACGGTCATCCTCGCCTCGGGCGGGTACCCGGGTTCTTACGAGAAGGGCATGGAAATCGAAGGACTCGATGCGGTAGAAGGCATCGACGGCATCGTGTTCCACGCGGGGACGAAGGAAGTCCGCCGCAAAGTGCTCAGCAACGGAGGGCGGGTGTTGGCGCTGACGGGATTTGGCTACGACCTGGAGTCGGCCTTGAAAAACAGCTACAAGCTCGCGGCTCGGGTGGGGTTCGAAGGCGGATTTTGCCGGAAGGACATCGGAGCCGACGTGATGGAATCCATTTGATTCGGCACAAAAAAAGCGCCCCCAACCGGGAGCGCTCGATGCGTTCGGAACGAACCGGAACTCACACGATGGTGCCGTCCTGCTTCGCTTTTTCCGTGTACTTCTTCTGCAAGCGCAGCCAAAACGCCAGCCCCACAAATCCGAGGACGATGACCCCGATGTTCATCGGCGATGCGATGGGGACCAACACGTTTTCAAAGGTCCATTCAATGAACTTTGCGACTGGGGTGATGATTTCTTGCGTATTCATGCTGCGTAAATTCGGCTCAAAAATACAACTTCCGTGCTAACCCTCCTCCGTTCGAATCAACCAATTGCATGGGTCGTCGTTCCGGTGACGCTGCTGGCCGTCGTCGGTGGGGCGTTCGGGTGGGGGCACTGGGAGGCGGATCGGCTCGCGATGTGGGGTGCAGGAGCGCTCGTGACCGCAGCGCTGGGGCACCTGCTTTACCGGAGTTTTGACTACACGGAGCGGGCGGATCCGGCGTTGGCGTGGGGGCTCGTGGGGTGTTTAGCGGCGGCGGAATGGATGGGGAGCGGCGAGATGGCGTGGCGGTCGTGGAGCGCGTTGGCCGCGGGGTTGGGGAGTGCGTGGTGGATGCTCGGCGTGCACCGGCAGCCGCGGGTGAGCGGGCTGACGTTTCGGGCGGGGGCGCTCGCGGGGGTGGCGTGGTGGCTGGAGCCGAGCAGTTTAGGCATCGCCTTGGCGGGCGCGGTGGTCCTGGCCAAAACCCGCACCTTCCTCCTCCGCGAGTGGCTGCTGCTGGTGCTCGGCGCGGCGTGGATTCCCGCGACGGCGCACGTCCTGACCTGGAACGGCTGGCGCCTGCCCGAAGTGCCCGTCGGCACCTGGGCGCTGCCCTCCCCGACCGAACAAGCCTGGGCCGCCGTGGCCGCCCTCCTCACCGTGGCGGGCTGGGTCAGCGCGTCCCTCCAATCCCGCAACGCCGGCATTCGACGCAAAGCCGCCCGCCTCAACCTCGCCCTCCTCACGGGACTCCCCGCCGTTTGGGCCCTCGCCACGGCGCCCGCGCAGCCCCACGCTTGGCGGCTCACCGCGGTGGCGGTGGCGTTCGCTTGGGTTTGGCTCGTGCCCACGACCGAACGGGTGCAAGGAGCCGAGCGGTGGATGCGGGGCGGGCTTTGGGTGGTGCTGCTCGGGGTTTGGCTCAGCGGAATCGCCCTCGCCCTCGCGCCAGCCTGAGCGGGCACAACGTGTGGAAAATCCGCGAGAAAAAGCCCCCCAGCCGATGGAAAATTGACGAACTTCGCACCATGAAATTCGGCGTAGTCACTTTCCCCGGCTCCAATTGCGACATGGACATGGTCCACGCACTCCGGGAAGATTCCGGTTTTGAAGTCGTTCAGTTGTGGCACAAGGACCGCGACCTGCAAGGGGTGGACACCGTGGTGCTGCCCGGCGGTTTCAGCTACGGCGATTACCTGCGCAGCGGTGCCATCGCCCGCTTCTCGCCCATCATGACCAGCGTCATCGAACACGCGAACAAAGGAGGCCGCGTTTTCGGCGTGTGCAACGGGTTCCAAATCCTGTGTGAAGCCGGCCTCTTGCCCGGTGCCCTGCTCCACAACGCCTCCCGCAAGTTCATCGCCCGCGACCAGTACATCGCACCGGTTTCGCGCACGGCTCCGCTGACGGCAGACCTCGACCCGACGGTGGCCCGACGCATCCCGATCGCCCACGGCGAAGGCAACTACTTCATCGACGCGGACGGCATGAAGGCGCTCGAGGACGGGGACCAAATCCTGTTCCGCTACACCGACGAATCCGCCCAAGCGAACGCGTGGTCGAACCCCAACGGCTCCCTCGGCAACATCGCCGGCGTAGCAAACGCGGGCATGAACGTCTTCGGCATGATGCCCCACCCCGAGCGCGCGGCGAACGACGACCTCGGCAACTCCGACGGCCTCGCCATCCTGCTCGGCCTCGCCGCTGCCGTCACGGCGTAAAACGAATTTCCGGTTCGGGCAATGCCATGAACCAAAGAGCGTTTAGTTTTGTTGAATGTCGGGCAATGAACCCCGCCAACTTCCCATGAACGCATACCCCGCCGGCCCCCTCCTTTCCCGCATCCACGAACCTGCGGACCTGCGCAAGCTCTTCAAGACCGAAGACCTGCCGCAAATTGCCAACGAACTCCGCGACTTCATCGTCGACGTGGTGTCTGAAAAGGGCGGCCACTTCGGCGCGAGCCTCGGGGTGGTGGAATTGACGGTCGCGCTGCATTACGTGTTCAACACGCCGGAAGACCAAATCGTGTGGGACGTCGGACACCAGGCATACGGGCACAAAATCCTGACCGGTCGCCGCGACGTGTTCCACACAAACCGCCAGTACAAGGGAATTTCCGGATTCCCGAAACGGAGCGAGAGCGTGTACGATACGTTTGGGGTCGGACACAGCAGCACGAGCATCTCAGCGGCGTTGGGCATGGCGGTGGGAAGCCGGCTGGAGGGCAATCGGGAACGGCAACACGTGGCGGTGATCGGAGATGGTGCGATGACGGCGGGTTTGGCCTTCGAAGGGCTCAACCACGGCGGCGTCGAGGACACCAACATGCTGGTCATCCTCAACGACAACTGCATGAGCATCGACCCCAACGTGGGCGCGCTCAAGGAATATTTGACGGACGTCACCACGTCGCACACCTACAACAAGGTCAAAGACGAGGTGTGGCACCTGCTCGGGCGGATCAGCAAATTCGGTCCCAACGCGCAGGCCATCGCCCAAAAGGTCGAGCACGCCGTCAAGTCGGCCATGCTGAAGCAAAGCAACCTGTTCGAGTCCCTGAACTTTCGGTACTTCGGGCCGGTGGATGGGCATGACGTGGAGCATTTGGCCTCGATCCTGAAGGACTTGAAGGACATTCCGGGGCCGAAGCTGCTGCATTGCGTGACGAAAAAAGGCAAGGGCTACGCGCCCGCCGAAGCCGGTAGCCCGACCAAATGGCACGCGCCGGGGCTGTTCAACAAGGAAACGGGCGAAGTCATCGCGAGCGCTTCGACGAAGCCGACGCCGCCGAAATTCCAAGACGTCTTCGGGCACACCATCATCGAGCTGGCGGAAACCGACCGGCGCATCGTGGGCGTGACGCCCGCCATGCCCACGGGCTGTTCGCTGAAGTTCATGATGGACGCGATGCCCGACCGCGCATTCGACGTGGGCATCGCCGAGCAGCACGCGGTCACGTTCAGCGCGGGGTTGGCCACGCGCGGGCAGGTGCCGTTCTGCAACATTTACTCGAGTTTCATGCAGCGGGCGTACGACCAGGTCATTCACGACGTGGCGTTGCAAAACCTGCACGTGGTGTTCTGCCTCGACCGGGGTGGCATCGCGGGGGCGGATGGGCCGACGCACCATGGGGCGTACGATTTGGCCTACATGCGCTGCGTGCCGGGAATGGTGGTGGCTGCGCCGATGGACGAGGTGGAGTTGCGCAACATGATGCATTCCGCAAGCCAAAAACAATCCGGCCCCTACTCCATCCGCTATCCCCGTGGCAACGGCTCGATCGTCAACTGGCGGCAACCGTTTGCCGAAATCCCGGTCGGTCAAGGCCGTCGGCTCAAAGCGGGCACGGACGTGGCCATCCTGAGCATCGGCGCCATCGGCACGGAAGCGGCCGCGGCCGTGGAAGCCTTGGCCGAACAAGGCATCGACGCCGCCCACTACGACATGCGGTTCGTCAAGCCCCTCGACGAGGTGATGCTCCACGAGGTCTTCGGCAAGTTCAAGCGCGTCATCACCGTGGAGGACGGTACCATCACGGGCGGCTTCGGCAGCGCGGTCACGGAATTCATGGCGGAAGCGGGGTACAGCGCCCGCGTGAAGCGGCTCGGCATTCCGGACGCCTACATCGAACACGGTTCGCAAGCCCAGCTCTACAAGGAATGCGGGTACGACCGCACGGGCATCGCCGCAGCCGCAGAAGCCCTGATGGCCTACGTCGAATCCACCACCATGCGCACGGCCTGACGATGGAAGAACCGATCCTGAACCGGGTGGAGGCCAGCGGCATCATCCAGTTGGAATTGGAGCGTTGGTTGGAGGCCCCTCCGGTGGTGGCCTGCGATTTGGCATCGGAGCTCATCGACGGGTTCGTGTTGATGGAGAAGCCGTTTCGGGCGGCCGTGGCGGAATGGAAGGCGGCTGATGTTGAAGGCAAGGACGTGGCGTTGCACTGCAGCGCGGATGCCATCGTGCCCGACTGGGCGTGGATGGTGGCGGCCTCGCGCATCGTGGAATTGGGAGGACGGCCTGTGGTCGGCGATGTGGACACCGTGCGGCAGCAAGGGTTCCTGCGGGCCGTGGCGGCCGCGGACATTTCGGAGTTCGAGGACGCGCGCGTCATGCTGCGCGGATGCGCTTCGGTGGGTGGCACGCCGGTGCTCGCGGCCGTGGTGGAGCGCTTGCAACCCGTGGTGCGGTCGCTGATGTACGGCGAGGCGTGCAGTGCGGTCCCTGTTTATAAAAAGCCCCGCCGCTGACGGGCGTTGGCGCGGGTGCGCGGGTTAACTTGCTGACCCTTGACCCGTTGCCCATGATCACGCCCGAATCCCCCCGCAAGCTGTTTTTAATTGACGCGTACGCCCTGATTTTCCGGGCCTATTACGCCTTCATCAAAAACCCGCGCATCAACTCGCAAGGCCTGAACACGTCGGCCATCTTCGGATTCACGAACGCCGTGCTCGAGGTGCTGCGCAACGAGCGCCCCACCCACCTCGCCGTGGCATTCGATTCGCCGGGGGACACGTTTCGGAACGAATTGTTCCCGGCATACAAAGCCAACCGCGACGAGACGCCCGAAGACATCAAGCGTTCGGTGCCGTACATCTTGCGGGTGCTTGAGGCGTTTGACATTCCGATCATCACGTTGCCGGGGTACGAGGCGGATGATTTGATTGGGTATTTGGCCCACCAAGCCGCGAAGGAGGACTTCGACGTGTACATGATGACGCCGGACAAGGACTTCGGGCAGCTCGTAACCGACCGGATCAAAATGTTCAAGCCCGCGAAAGGGGGCAATCCGCCCGAGGTGCTCGGGCCGGCGGAAGTGTGCGAGCGGTTTGGGGTGGATGAGCCGCTGCAGATCATCGACTTGCTTGGGCTGATGGGCGACAGCGTGGACAACATCCCGGGCATTCCGGGCGTGGGGCCGAAGACGGCTTCGACGTTCATCCAGCAGTACGGAAGCATCGAGGGGTTGCTCGAGCACACGCACGAACTCAAGGGGAAAATGAAGGAGAAGGTGGAAGCCGGGCGGGAGTCGGCCCTGCTCTCGAAGGAATTGGCGACCATCAAGCTCGATTTGCCGTACGAGGTGGATTTGCCTTCGATGGAGATGGGGCATCCTAAAATGGAGGCGGTGCAGGAGGTCTTCGAGGAGTTGGAGTTCCGGACGCTGTTGCGGCGAGTGCTCAGCGACTTCGGGGTGGACGCGCCGGCGGAGGCGCCGAAGAAGGCGGCAGCGACGGCTTCCGATGACGGGCAGCTCGGGCTGTTCGACGCGCCGCCTTCTGAGAGTGCGCCGCCCGTGGCCACCCGCCTCGCGACGATTGAAAACACCGAACACGCGTACCACGCGGTCCTCACCCGCGCCGACCTCGACGCCCTCCTCACTCGCCTGGCCGAAGCCGATTCCTACGCCTTCGACACCGAAACCACCGGCCTCGATGCCCGCAACGTCGACCTCATCGGCTGCTCGTTCGCGCTGGCGGCAGGTGAGGCGTGGTGGGTCCCCGTCCAGGGCGGGGAATGGACCCAAGCGGAGTACTTGGAAGCCTTCCGGCCCATCATGGAGGACGCACAGAAGGAGGTGATCGCCCACAATTTCAAGTACGATTACCAGGTGATGCGGAGCCACGGGGTGCGCATGAAGAACCGCGTGTTCGACACGATGGTCGCGCACTATTTGCTCCAGCCGGAGTCGGGGCACGCGCTGGATCGGCTGGCGGAAGTGGATTTGGGCTACCAGCCGATTCCGTTCACGTCGCTCATCGGGGAGAAAGGCAAAGGCCAAATCCAACCCGCCCAAGTCCCGGCCGACCGCTGGACCGACTACGCCTGCGAAGACGCCGACCTGACCTGGCGCCTCGCCGCCCTCTACCGCCCGCAGCTCGAATCGGTCGCCGCGACGGAACTCGCTCGCGACGTCGAATTCCCGCTCGTCCCCGTCCTCGCCGAAGTGGAACGCGAGGGCGTCCACATCGACCGCGAGCGCCTCGCGGCCTACAGCGTCGACCTCGCCGAACAGATCACCGCCCTCGAAGACGACATCCAGCGCCTCGCCGAACGGCCCTTCAACATCGACTCCCCCAAGCAACTCGGGCCCATCCTGTTCGAGCACCTCGGAATCAAAGCCAAGGTCAAGCGCACGAAGTCCGGCCAATACCCCACCGGCGAGGAAGTCCTCATCAAGCTCGAACACCAGCACCCCATCATCCCGCTCATCCTCGAGTACCGGAAGCTCAAGAAACTCCGCTCCACCTACGTCGAGCCCCTGCCGAAACTCATCGACCCCGCCACCGGCCGGGTCCACACGCACTACATGCAAACCGTGGCCGCCACGGGACGCCTCAGTTCGAACCACCCGAACTTGCAGAACATCCCCATCCGGACCGCCGAAGGCCGCGCAATCCGGAAGGCGTTCGTGCCCCGCGATGCCGACCACGTGCTCGTCGCCGCGGATTACAGCCAAGTCGAGCTCCGCATTGCGGCCGCGATGAGCGGCGACCCCGGGCTGGTCGAGGCCTTCAAGGAAGGGCACGACATCCACACCGCCACGGCCGCCCGCGTGTTCGGCGTCGCGCTTGGCGACGTGGATCGGACCATGCGGAGCAAGGCGAAGGCCGTGAATTTCGGGATCCTGTATGGGCAGGGCGCGTTTGGTTTGGCCCAAAACCTGAACATCTCCCGCTCCGAGGCCAAGGAAATCATCGACGCCTACTTCGCTCAATTTCGGGACCTCAAGGCGTTCACCCAAGCCTGCGTCGACCGCGCGCGCGAAACCGGATACGCGGAAACCCTGATGGGCCGCCGGCGCTACCTCCCGGACATCACGAGCGCGAGCACGAACACCCGCGCCTTCGCCGAACGGAACGCCGTCAACGCGCCCATTCAAGGGTCGGCTGCGGACATCATCAAGGTGGCGATGCTGCGCATCCAGGACCTCATCGAACGGGAAGGCTGGGCGACGCGCATGATCATGCAAGTCCACGACGAACTCGTGTTCGACGTCCCGAAAGCCGAACTCGACCAGGTCATTCCCGCCATCCAGCGCGAAATGGAAGGGGCCGCCACACTCGAAGTGCCGCTGGTGGTGGAAGTAAATACAGGCGAAGATTGGCTGGAAGCCCATTGAGGTACAGGGAATTGCAAAGAATGGAATCCTGAACGGGAGCCTGTTTGGAACTTTTTGGGTTTGCGTCCGTATAGGACAGGAGACGTCGCATTTTGGGCGACACAACTCAGATCCATGAAAACGCGCAAGACCCTCAAACTCGCAGCTTTGGCCTCCACCGTTGGAGCCTTGGTCCTCTTCGGAGCCTCCGGCTGTTTCGATTCCGATGCGCCGGCAGAAACGCCCGCCACGGAAACCACCCAACCCCAGCACGATGCCGACGGCATGTCGGTGACGTCGCGAACGGGCACGTTGAAAAAGATTTTCCACGCCGCTCCATCGCCGGTGGAGATGGCAAAGCTCATCCACCGCAGCGGAGCGACCTTCGATGCAGAGGCGTGCAATGCCCCGTCAGCGGGTGCGCGCTACAACACGAGCGATCGGCAGGCCATCAACTTGGGGGTGTACGGAGCGGATTTGTCCTACTCCACGATCTTCGAGGAAAACGCGGCCAGCTTGGAATACTTGAGCGTCATCAAGGACTTGAGCGCGCAACTCGGCATCAGCGACGTCATCACCGACGATGTCTTGAAGGAGGCGGAGGCCAATCGCGGCGACCGGAAGGCCCTCATTCGCATCGTTTCCGAAACGTTCTATGACCTGAACGAACGCTTGAAGTCGAACGGCACCGAAGACCTCGCGGGCTTGCTGGTGGCTGCGGGTTGGGTGGAAGGCATGTACCTCGCCACGCAGCACATCGACCAAGCACCGATTGAATTGAAGGCGCGCATCGCAGAGCAAAAAATGACCCTCGATGACGTCATGCGGTTGTGCCGCAGCTACGAGGCCACTCCGCAGCTGACCGCGTTGCTGACGCGCATGGAAGCCATCGAAGCGGCTTACGCTGGGGTTTCCATGACAGAAGCCAGCGGAAGCGTCACCCAGGAAGGCGAAAGCACATTCGTCCTCGGAGGTGGAGATGAATACACCGCGGACGACGCAACCGTGGCTGCGATTGCAGCGGCTGTGGCTGAAGTTCGGACCTTTTGCATCCAATGATCGTCAAACTCCCCATCATGAAATTTTACGCCCCCCTTCTCGTTTTGGCCTTGGGCCTGGTGGCCACGTTTGACGCCTCCGCCCAGTGCCGCACCTTCACGAAAAAGAACTGCCTGACGGAACTCGAAGGATACGTTCAGAACGACAACTACAACAGCGCGGTCCTCATCCCGGGTGACGAGGCCGAACTGACGCTCACCTTCCTCGCTGGAACGGATTACCGGTTGCTCGTTTGCAGCCACCCGGTGCTCGGTGAGGTCCAATTCGAAGTGCGTGACGCAAAAGGCAAGGTGCTGTTCAACAGCGCCAAGGCCGGCGGCCGCAACCACGTGGACTTCCGCGTGGAGAAATCGCAGCAATTGATGGTGCACGTCTACGTTCCGGAATCGGATTCTGCGATCCTGCACGAAGGCTGCGTGACGATCTTGCTCGGGTCAAAAGAATAACGAACACCCCACATCAAAACGACTGAAGACTTGCCAGACTCGGCCCTTTTGATGTCCTTTCATCCTAACGCAACGCCCTGCTTTTCGAAGCGGGGCGTTGGCGTTTGGGCTCACAAAAAACACGAATCGTAAGGAGGAGCGGCCAATTCGTCGTATCTTTATTCTCATGCTCCGACGGAAAATCATCCCGCTTCTCCTGCTCGCAATGAGCGCTGCGTCTTTTTCGATGCAGGCCCAGCAGACTCAGGTTGGCGAAAAGGTGTTCGAGCAAAACAGCTGCAACCGCCTCATTGAACAAGTCCGCGATTTGAAGTTCGCCCTCGGCGAGGAGTTTGTCCGATCCGATTACATGATGCGCGAAACGCGTGGGAACCGTTCTTATGAAATCGCCGATTGCGACGTCTTGAACGCCGCAGTCGAACGGCTCGTTTTGCGGGTGCTCGAAGGGGAGTCGGGGTATTCAGCGTCTGAATTGGCTTCGGTGACAGCGGAAAAGGAGCCGCCCGCCGCGTTTCGTTCGTGCGGAGACCCGTTCCCCTACCAAGGCACGAACTATGCCACCGCAGAAGCCGCAGGGCGCTGTTGGTTTGCGGAGCCGTTGCGGGCCCTTGCGTTCAGCGATGGTATGAAGCTCCAGGAATTGCGGGAAGACGCGGAGTGGAAGGCCGCTTCGTCGCCTGCGTGGAGCGTGTACGATAACGTACGCAACCACGTGGACATGGCTGGCTTGATTTACAATGGATGGGCGGCAACCGATCGCGACCACGGGGGGCTGTGCCCGACGGGTTGGCACGTCAGCCAGTTGGAAGATTGGACGGCGTTGTTGAAGGAATACCCGGCTGCTTCGGCATTGAAGAGCGCAAATTGGGACGGCACGAATGCAGCGCGGCTGAATCTGGTGCCGGGAGGATTCCGGTCATCGGATGATGGCGCGTTTGAGTTTTGGGGAACGTCGGCTGCGATTTGGACCGCACATCCTCAAGGCCAAATCTACAGCATCGCCAACGGCAATTTGCCCGCAGCTCGTGCCAATCAGCCCCTCAACACCGGGGCTTCAGTCCTCTGCGTAACGCCGATCCAGCGCTGATCACTCCACGAGCAACCGGGCCGTGCTCGGTACCCCATCCAGAACGACCGATACGAGGTAGGCCCCTGCGGCCCAGTCGCGCACGTCGAACTCAAGCTGCTGCGAACCGACCGGCAGCCGACCCGAAAGGGGACGAGCCACTTCCCGCCCCATCAAGTCGCGCACGACCACTTCGGCGCGGTGTTCTTTGACGGTTCGAAACGAACACGTGGTGGTTCCCGTGGTGGGGTTGGGGAACAGCTGCAACGGGATTTGGCCTGCTTCTGCCCAATCCGCCACATCATTCACCCCCACCGCTTGGATGTTGATGTCGTCGAGGTACAAGTTGTTGCCCAAGCGGCTCTCGAATTCGAACATCATGCGGAAATTCTCCGTCAAGAACTGCTCATACGGCAGGACCAACGTGTACGTATTCCACTCCTCCGGCCCAGAAGGCACGAACGGGAAAGGGTGTGGATCGGCGCTGGGCAAGTCCGTGAATCCGCGGTGCATGCGGCGCAGGGACCAGGTCTTTCCACAATCCGTAGAAGCGTAGACCTTCAACCGGTCGTCCGTTTCGTCCTGATCCGGATCCTGGCCGCGGTACGCATAGGCCCAGCTGTAGGTGATGTGGATTTCGGTCGCACCACTCATGTCCATGGTGGAGGAAATGAGCTGGTCCGTGGCCTGCTCCGACTGAACCGCGAAGTTGTTCATCTTCAAGCAGTAGTCACCCGTCAGCGCAGTGGATGACGTGACCGACCACGTGACGCCATCGGACGTTTCGTCCAACACAAACCACTCCGAAGCCGGCACAGCGCCCGATTCAAAACCCTCCGTCAGCGGCAAATCCATGGCGTTGTCCTCCAAGACGTAAATGAAATCGGTCTGCACGCCCTCCGCGGTTTCGTTGTTGTTGCTCGCCGTCAATTTTACCGTGTAGAAGCCCGGCTGGTTGAACGTGTGCCACGGGCTTTCCTCCGTGCTGACGGGACTGCCATCGCCGAAGTCCCACTCCCAGGCGTTCACCCCGTGGTAGCTCAAATCGGTGAACTGCACGCTGTCGCCCGCACAGATCGTTCGACGATTCGCCTCGAAGGTCACTGCGCACAGGATGTCCACGCCATCGGTTCCCGTATCGGCGAGGTTGCCGGGTGTCCAAAGCTGGTTCCGCTGTGCGGTGTTGCTGTTCATCGCCGCCCGCATCCGGGTGCGCTGCCCGTCGGTGAACATGCGACCGCAGTAGCTGTAGTCCATGTAGTTCTGTACGTTGTCCAGCGACCCGCACGTCGAACCGTTCAGGTTGCACGAGACCCAGCCCATGGTGAGCGGCGTATCGTCCACGTTGTCGTCCATGTCGCAGTTGCTGTCCAAACCGGGCTCATTCCCGTTCCCCCACGTGTGGCGCAAGTTCATCCAGTGCCCCGCCTCGTGGGTCAGCGTCCGCGAGCGGTACGTGTTGCTCGTTCCGATGTCACCCGTGTAGTCGTGCTTGAGGACGATGCCGTCGATGTCCGCGTTTTGGAAATTGGAAACGGCTCCGGGCGTGTACGTGTAGCCCGCCGCGCCGCTTGCGTAGTTGACCACCCAGACGTTCATGTATTTGTTCCGGGGCCATTGAATGAGCTCCTTCACCGCATCCGAACCGTCGTAGGTCAAATCGCTGACGATCCGATTGATGCCAGAATGGCAATTCCCATCCGGGTCTCGCTGGGCCAAACGAAACTCGATCTCGATGTCCGAAGCGATGCCCGTGAATTCATCGACAATGGTGTTCGCGTCGGGATTCAACAGGCGGAAATCGCGGTTGGCCACTTCCAAGGCGCTGTAAACCTGCTCGTCGGAAATGTTCTCCACGCCGTTGTCGTGGATGATGTGGAACACGACGGGAATCACGATCAGCTCATCCCGGTTCCCATCGGTGAACGCCTCAGTTTCCGCCTCGAGGAGCGCTTCGTCTCGCTCGAGGTTCAAGCGGGTTTCCGGACGCTCTTCGAGCAAGCGCTCAAGCGCATCCGTGGAGCCACAATAATGAAGGGAATCCGTGTTTTGGGCTGCGACAAATCCGAACGAAAAGGCGCTCAACAGGGAAGCGTAGGCGAGGCGGTACACCATGAGATTCAATTCTTGCACATGCAATTTACGGGCAAAAGCGCGGAATTTTGTTCACAACAGGTTGCGAACGCGGAAGTTCCACTGCAAACTGAGAAAGGCCGCCGTGGTCAAGGTCTCCATGGGAGCGTCCGGGATGAACGGCGGGCGCATCCTTGCATGTTGAACAACGAACGAGGCCGTGAGGTTCGGCGCGGCGTCAAAGACCACGCTCGGCATCGCAATGAGGACGTCTTCTTGGGGGACCCACAGGAGGGAACCGCCCATTCGGAGCCGCTCGGTGGCCGGTAGGGTGAGTTGCGTCATGAGGGTTCGAGCGAAGGGGAGCAGGGACCAGGGCTGTTGGGTGGTTTGGCCTGCCGACGAGAGGCCGAGCAAAGCCGAACCGCCCAGTCCGGGCGTGCGCAACACCGCCACTTGCGCGTAGGCGCCTTCGCCCCACGAAGCATCGATGCCAACGGTTCCGCTCCAAATCGCCGAATCGCCCCACGTGGGGGAGGCGCCGAAGTGGGTTCCCTCGGCCTTGAGGCTCAGCGGGCCCCAGCCCGCGCTGAGGGCGCCGCCCACGGCGTAGGTGTCTTCGAGGTAGGCGGATAGGATTTGGCCATCCACGCCGCGGACATTCCAGCGGAACAGCCCCGCCACGAGCGGAGCGCGGTCCGGCGTGCCCGGGCGAGCCGCCACTTCCACCTCGTTCATGCCGTTGTCGCCGACCCCATAGCGCACGCGGAGCGCATCCGTTCCCGGTCGTTCCGCGTAATCGAAGTCGAAAAAGTTGTACGCGTTGAACAAGTCGTTGGGATTCCAAACCGTGTGCCGGCCCCAATTGATCCGCTGCCGACCCAGGTCCACACGCAACCGGTTGCGCCGGTACGACACGAGGGCCCGGTCGATCAGCGTGTTCCCCACGCCCTTCGCGTCCGCCGCTTCCCACCAATTCCAGCTTCCGTCCCAAACGCCCGCATCGGCGGACAGGCCATCGGCGAATCCCGCGGTTTGCTCCACTTGGCTCCCGTAAAAGACCCGGGTGCGCGCCTCCAACCGCACAGACCAAGCCCGGTTCGCACTCCGCCACTTGAGGTTTGTCCGCTGGTGCAGATACGCCTGCGACATGGGCTCCTCCAACAGGAACGGAATCGCCGTCTGCGACGGCATCGCCTTCCAATACCCGTTCAACTCGAGCCGCTGAGCCTGCGACAGCGTCGCCGACGCCAAGAGCAGCAACAGAAGCGCCACCCGCATCATCCCTCGTCCGAGTCGATGTGCCCGTCCACCAAGGTGATGACCCGCCGCGCCCGAGCGATGACCCGTGGGTCGTGCGTCGAGAAGACGAAGGTCATGCCCTCGTCCCGATTCAACTGCTCCATCACGTCCAACAAGCTCTCCGCCGTGTGGCTGTCGAGGTTCGCCGTCGGCTCGTCGGCCAACACGAACGCCGGCTTGCTCGCCAAAGCCCGCGCCACCGCCACCCGCTGCTGCTGCCCGCCCGACAATTGCGTGGGCCGGGCATGCCCCAGCTTCTCCAACCCGACGTCCTTCAGCAACTGCTGGGTCCGAACGCGGCGCTCCTTGGCGGACGCTTTTTGGAGCAGCATGATGAACTCGATGTTCTCCGCCGCCGACAGCACCGGAATCAAGTTGTACGCTTGAAAGACAAACCCGATGTGGTGCAGCCGAAACCGGATCAGGGCATTCTCATCAAGGCCGTTCAAAGTCGTCCCGTCCACCACCACTTCCCCCGCCGTGGGACGATCGAGGCCCCCGATCAAGTTCAGCAGGGTCGTTTTCCCGCTCCCCGACGGCCCCACGAGGGCCGTGAATTCCCCGGGCGCGATGGACAAATCCACCCCGTCCACCGCCCGCACTTCCACCGGGCCTTGTTGGTAGGTGCGGGACAACCCGCGGGTCGTGATGACCGGTTGTTGATTCGAATTCATGAGCAAAGCATCATTGCGAACGGATCGCGTCCATGGGTTTCAAACGAATGGCGTGCAACGCCGGGAACAGGGCGGCAATCAGCGAAGTCGCCACCACCATGATGAGGATCTCGATGTAGCCGCCGGGGTCGAGGGTCGGGTACACGTGCGTGGACAACCCATAAGCCTCCAAACTCTCCGCATACCGAGAAAGGTCGATGCCGTGCACCCCCGTCCACTCGATGGTGCCCCACGCCACGAGCAGCCCCAACGGCCCGCCGATCGACCCGATCATCACCGTTTCGAGCAAGATCATCCAGAACACCTTCACCCGCGTCAAGCCCACCGCCATCAGCACCCCGAGCTCCCGCGTCCGTTCGAGCACCGCCATGAGCATGGTGTTCACGATGCCGAAGAGCAGTGCAAGCAGGATAATCGCGATGATGATGAGCACGTACTGATTGTAGCTTTCCGATATGAGCCGCAGTTCCGGGGAAATGGCGTTCCATGGGCGGACCAAATCCCCCCCGAACTGCCCCGCGTAATCCGCCGCCAACCCCGGCACCTCCCCGAAATCTCGCGCAAACACCGCCACCTCGTGGCGCGCCGCCCCCACCCCCATCAGCTCGGCCAAATCCCGCGCTGGCATGTAAATCCGCGCCCCCGCCTTCGCCGCCGCCCGCTCCCGGTAAATGCCGGCCACGCGCAGCGCCGTCGACACCATCTCCCCCTCGCGATTGGGCAACGTCACCACGATTTTATTCTTCACCCCCACGTGCAGCCGCTCTGCAAGCCGCGTCCCGATGACGACTTGGTGCGGGCGGTCCGACGCGAACAAATCGCCCTCGACCACCCGGTTGCCCAACTGCGTCACCGCCGACTCCGCGTCCGCATCGATGCCCACGACCATCCCGCCCGTGGTCAGGCGCGCGCTCGCAATCAGGCCCACCCCGACGAGCCGCGCACTGAACGCCTCCACCCGCTCGTCCGCAGCCAGGGCCGCCGTCAGCGCCGCCGTTGCCTGCAACGTGTCCGTGGGGTCGAACTGGTCGAGGAAGCCCTGCCCGTGGATTTGGACATGGGACACTTCCTGCCGCAGCATGTCCTCCAGCTGCTGCTGCGTCATGCCTGAAAAGAAGCCCACGATGAACGTGCCTCCCCAAATCCCCAGCACCATCGAGCCGATGACCACCAAGCTCCGCACGGGATTCCGCCAAATGTTCCGGTAGGCAATCGAGAGCAACATCATGACCGCGAAGCTTTGAGTATGTCCAACCGCTTGAGCACGCGCAACGGGTACAACCCGACCGTGAGCGCCATGCCCAACACGACGGCGGCCTGGTTGAAAACGATGAACGGCTCGATCATCACCGGCAGGATGGGCTCGAGTCCATATTGTTCGTGCAGCTCCCGCAAATCGCCGCGCAACTGCACCGGATTCGCATCGAAGTATTCGAGGAACGGCCAGACCGCAAGGCTGCCCAACCCCACGCCCAGCAACCCGAGCAGCGCCACCTCGAGGTACACCATGGCCGCCAGGGTGCCGCGCCCGGTTCCGACCGAGATGAGGATGCCGAATTCTTTCGCGCGTTCACTCATCATCATGAGCACCGTCGAGAACAGGCCAAACCCAATGATGAGGTATAAAATGAACAGAATGATGTAGTTGCCCGCGAGCTTCCCCTCGAGCGTTTGCTCCAAATCCGGCATCAA